>DASPSK010000402.1:0-12071 GCA_035623975.1 Acidimicrobiales bacterium
CAACCGCGCCTCGCCCACGGCGCGCGTCATGTACTCCTTCACGTTCGGGAAGGCGGCGAAGTACTGGGCGAGGATGGCGGCGGCTTCCTCCACGGGGACGGCGAGGCGTTGTGAGAGCCCGTAGGCCTCCATCCCGTAGGCGAGCCCGTACGAGATCATTTTCGCCTTGGAGCGCTGCGCCGTGGTCACCTCCAACGGGTCGACGGAGAAGACCCGCGAGGCTGTCGCCGCGTGGATGTCGACGCCGGCGCGAAACGCCTCGATCAAGCCCGGATCCTGGGCGAGGTGGGCGATGACGCGCAGCTCGATCTGGTCGTAGTCCGCCACGAGCAGCTCGGCCCCCGGCGCCGGGATGAACGCCTGGCGGAAACGCCGGCCGAGGGCGCTTCGTACCGGGATGTTGTGCAGGTTCGGTTGATCGGACGACAGCCGGCCGGTGCGGGCCACCGTCTGGTTGAAGCTGGCGTGGATGCGCCCGTCCGGGGCGACCTCGGAGAGGAGACCGGTGCCGTAGGTCGAGCGGAGCTTCTCGACCTCCCGATAGGCGAGGAGGGCGTCGATGATCTCGTGCCGGCCGCGCAGCCTCTCGAGGCTCTGGGCGTCGGTGGAGTAGCCGGTCTTCGTTCGCTTCTGCGTGGCCAGGCCGAGCTTGTCGAAGAGGATGCGGCGGAGCTGGGGCGTCGAATTGACGTTGAACTCCTCGCCTGCCAACCGGTGCACCTCGGCCTCGAGCATGGTCACCTGCTCGGTCATCTCCCGGCTGATGGCCTCCAGCTGCTCGACGTCGACGGCGATCCCGGCCACCTCCATCCTCGCCAGCACACGCACGAGGGGCTGCTCGACCTCACGGTAGAGCTTCTCGGCGCCGGCGTCGGCGAGGGCCTGGTGGAGGGACTTCTCCAGGCTGGCAATGAGCACGACCCGGCGCGCGGCTGCCTCGGCGCGGGAGCTCGGCTCCCCGGTACCGCCCGCCAGATCGAAACCCAGCTGCTCCGTCTGCCCACGCCCGCCTCCCCCGCCGGCCGCCGCCGGAGCCGTGGCTCCGGAGAATCGCTCGGCCTCTCCCCTTGCCAACTCCGAGGCGGCCTCCGCCAGCCGCTCGAGTGTCGCTTGCCCGATGCGGGGATCGGCCAGGTAACCGGCGACGGCGGTGTCCAGCCCAAGGCCCGTGAATGCGATGCCCATCGGCTCGAGGACGCGCATGAGCTCCTTGGCGCGGTGGGCGACGACGTGACCTGGCGGCGTCGCTTCGCCCCGGGCATCCCCCCGGGCCGCTCGCTCGCCAAAGACGCGCCCGAGCGAGGCGGCAAGGGCCGGCTCGGCGATGAGCTCGCCGGGCAGCCAGCCGACCTCGATCGCCCCGGCCTCTTCCCCTTCTCCCTCGGCGCCCCCGCCCCGGAACGGCCGCGGCGGCACGCGGGTGAACGCCAGCCCGACGATGGCGGAGCGGCCAGGCGTGCCTGCCCAGTCTGGCTCGACGGCGAGGAGGCCCGTCTCTGCCGCCAGCGCCTCCAGCCAGGCGGCGGCCGCCGCCACCTCGTCGAGCACGCGGACCTCGATGGCGGCGGCAGCTGCCACCACGCCCTCGCCCGCGGCGGCGCCACCGGCCGAGCCGCCGGACGGAGCCGCACCCTCCAGGCGATCGAGCGCCTTCAGGATGCGGTCGCGGGGACCCTTGATCTCGAGCAGCGTGAACAAACTGTCGAGGGCAGCGCGGTCGGAACCACCGAAGCGCAAGCGCTCCACCGGCAGGTCGATGGGCACGTCGCGCACGAGGGGCGTGAGGGCGTAGTTCTGCCGCACCCTCGCCTCGGCCGCCTCCAGCGAGGCGCGCAGCTTCGGCGTGAGCTCGCCCGTGTGGGCGAAGAGGTTGTCGAGGTCGCCGTAGGTGTTGACGAGCTTGGCGGCCGTCTTCTCGCCGACGCCCGGGACACCGGGCAGGTTGTCGGAGGGATCTCCCCTCAGGGCGGCGAGTACCGGGTACAGCTCTGGGCGCACGCCCGTGCGCTCCTCAATGCCAGCTTCGTCGTAGAGCACGTAGTCGGTCACGCCCCGGCGGTTGTAGAGGACCTTGATGTGGGGGTCGTGCACGAGCTGGTAGGTGTCACGGTCGCCCGTGACGATGATGACGTCATCCCCCGCTGACTCGAGCGAGGTGGCGAGCGTGGCGAGCACGTCGTCGGCCTCGTACCCGGCGAGCTCGACGACGGGCACCCCCATCGTCTCGACAAGGCGGCGGATGAGGCCGATCTGCTCGCGCAGCGGCTCCGGCGTCTCCGCCCGACCTGCTTTGTAGTCCGCGGCGATGGCGTCCCGGAAGGTCGCCTCGGGCCGGTCGAAGGCCACCGCCATGCCGGCCGGAGAATGGTCCTCCAGCAGGCGGCCGAGCATGCCCGCGAAGCCGTAGACCGCAGCCGTCTTCTGGCCGGACGCCGTCGTCAGGTCCGCCTCCTGCAGGGCGAACCATGCCCGGTAGGCGAGGGAGTGTCCGTCCAGCAGAAGGTACGTTGCCATCAGGGCCATGCTAAAGGCACGGCGCCCGCCCGCCGAGGGGTGTGCATCCCGAAAAGGGGCGGCCAGGGATCCGGCTGAAGTCGTCCCTACGAGCCGCTCGAGCGCCGAAGGCCCGGTACGCTCCGCTGGAGTGCCAGACGGCTTCCATCCCCCCCTCGAGGAGTACCTCGAGACCATCCACGCTCTCGAGGAAGAGGGCGTCGTGGTGATCCAGGCGCGGCTCGTCGAGCGCCTCGGCCACAGTGCCCAGTCCGTCTCCGAGATGGTCCATCGTCTCCAGGCCGAGGGCTACCTGGAGCAGCGCGGTCGGGGTGTCGTGCTCACCGCTGCGGGCCGTCGCCGAGCCGAGAGCGTCGTGCGCAAGCACCGACTGGCGGAGCGTTTCCTCGTCGAGGTCGTCGGTCTCCCCTGGCACCGGGCACACGTGGAGGCCGGGCGGTGGGAGCACGTCATCTCCGACGAGGTGGAGGCCCGTTTCGTCGAGATCCTCGGCAACCCGTCCACCTGCCCGCACGGCAACCCCATCCCCGGGGCGCCGCGCACGACGGACGACCAGCACCCTCTGGCGGAGGCGGAGCCGGGCGAGCACGTGCGTCTCGCCCGCATCACCGAGCAGGTGGAGATCGATCTCGAGGCGCTGGAGTTCTTGAGCGAGCACGGCTTCGTCCCCGGCGTCGGGGCGCAGGTACGGGCGAAAGCGCCCGACGGCACGCTCACGCTCGAGCTCGACGGCGCCACGGTGTCCCTCGGGCCGTCGATGTGCCGCCAGCTCTACGTCGTGCCTGCCTGAAGCCTCTCAGCCTGCGCCCGGACCGAAGAAGCGCTCGACCGTCTTGGCGATCCCGCCGGCAATGACCTCTTGTCCCTGCCCGCTGTCGGCGATGGAGGCCTCGAAGGGATCGGTGGCGAACAGCGGCTCGATGACGGCTCCCGGCATCTCGCTCGGGGTCGAGAAGAACCCCGCCTTGGCCGGCCCGAGCAGGAGGAGATGGTCGTAGCTGGCCGCCGCGCCCGTGAAGGCGGGGCCACCCTCGTAGATGTCCAGGTTGACACCGGCATCGGGGATCTGCCAGCCCTGAGCGTTCATGGCGGAGAGCACCGTGGCCTGCAGGAGTGTCGCCAGCCGCTCGTTCTCCGCCGCGAACGGCCGGGCGGCGTCGTACGCGGTGAGGCTGCCGGCGTCGCGGGGCGAGGCACCAGCATCGAAGTAGATGCCGATGAGGACGTCGGCCTTGGCCATGTCGGCGCAGACGTCCCGGGCGGCCACCTCATTATGGGCGCCGGCGGTGGTGAAGATGCCCCCTGAGATGTCGCCCGCGCGGGCGATGGCCACGGGCCCTCCGCTCGTGCGCGAGTCGACGACGCGGTAGCCGTCGGCGCGCAGGAGGGCGGTGGCGTCCAGCTCCACGGCAAGCGTCAGGTTCTTCTCGTACACGGTGGTCCCGGACTCGGTCTTGCCGACAGCGCCAGGATCGACGCCACCGTGGCCGGCGTCGAGAAAGACGGTCAGGTGCCGGTTCCCCTGCGCGGGCGGGAACGAGATGCAGGAGCCCGGCGCGAAGAGCGACGTGTCGATCGGAGTGCCGCCGGCGCTTGAGCCCGCGTCCTGCGAGCGACCGGATCGTCCCGACGACGAGAGGAGCTCTACGGCCCCCACGATGCCGGCGAGCACGATGAGGCTGACGAGAACGAGCCGGAGGATGGCCTCGAAGCGCCCTTCGAGCGAGGGAACACCCCGCGACGCCGCCCGATCAGGGGACCTCGATGATGGCGACACCAGCGATCAGGATAAAGGAACGATGACTCCGCTTAACGGCAGGCCTGGCAGCCGGCGGCCGGCGGCGGCGGTCAGGGGGCGACCGTGCCCTCCACGACCGCCTTGGCGATCTCACGCATCGTCGTACGCTGGTTCATGGCCGTCTGCTGGATGAACGAGAAGGCCTCCGACTCGGTCATCGCCCGGTCGTCCATCAGCTTGCCCTTGGCACGGTCGACCCAGCGGCGCGTCTCCAGCTGCTCCTCCAGGCTGCGCTTGTCGTCGGCGAGGGCGGCGTTCTCGGCCTCGAGCGCCTGCATCTCGGCGAAGCGGCCGAGGGCCACCTCGATGGCCGGCAGCAGCTCCTCCTGCTGGAAGGGCTTCACGAGGTAGGCGAGCGCCCCGGCGTCGCGGGCCTCCTCGATGAGGTTGCGCTGCGAGAACGCCGTGAGGATGAGCACCGCCGACTTGCGGTCGGCATTGATGTCCCGGGCGGCCGACAGCCCGTCGAGGCCTGGCATCTTGATGTCGAGAATCACGAGGTCAGGGTGGTGCTCCTTGGCGAGGGCGACCGCCTCGTCGCCTCGGCCGGTCTCCCCCACGACGTCAAAACCCTGCTCCTCCAAGATCTCCCGCAGATCGAGGCGCACGATCGCTTCATCTTCGGCGATGACCACGGTCCTGCCCAAGGCGCTGCTCCTTCTTCTCGTTGAGGACGCGAGGAACCTCTGTCCCCGATGGATGCTGCGCCGTCGGTGACGGCGGCGATCAGACTACGAGTTTCGCGAGCAGCTCGTCCTGTGCCCGCTCGAGCTCAGCCACCTGGGCGAGGGCCAAGTCCCGCCCTCGCCGGTACGCGTCGGCATGCCTCCTGGCCTCGTTCCAGTCGTGGTTGGCGAGCGGCGTCTCCGACACGAGCGAGCGGATGCGGGCGTCGTCGGCCGTCTCGGCGAACACCGCCAGCTGCTCCTCGGCGATGGCGAGCTCCTGACGCGCCTTCACGAGACGCTCGTGTACCTCTGTCAACCGCCGCTGAACGATCTGCTGCTCCACGCCCGAAGTGTAGGCCGACCAGCACCGGCGCTCCGCACACGCCGCTCGTCAGGCTCGCAGGAGCGCCATCGCCGTCATCCCCGCCAGCGTGAGGGCGACGAGGACGCCGTCGCGAAGCTCGAAGGGGTGCGTCTCCGGGGCGATCGTCGGCACACCGCCGCGGGCCTCGATGGCCTCGGCGATCTCACGGGCGCGGCGGAGGGCGTTGGAGAGCGCCGCCCAGATGAGATCCTCGATGCCTTGGGCCATCTCCCTGGCCGAGGTCTTGGCGGACGAGCGCCGCGCGCGGCGCGCGGCCGAGAGGACGCGGCCCTCCTCCAACAGGAGCGGCAGGCAGCGGATCGAGAGGGCGACGGCTCCGACGACTTCGTCCACGGGCAGCCGCAGCTTGCGCAACGGCCATCCGAGGCGTCCGAGCGCCGGCGCCAGGTCCGCCAGCGGCGTCGTCCAGCTCACGAGGAAGGCCAGAGCGAGCACTTCGATGGCGATGGACCAGAAGAGGGCGAATTGGTCGAGGCCCCCGAAGCCGATCCGGAGATGCCCGAGATGCACGTACGGCTTGCCGCTGGCGCCGACGGCGATGGCAAAGGCGACGAGGAACAGCAACCAGATCCAGCGGGGCAGCCGTGGAGCGACCCCCCGCGGCAGCCTCGCCGCGAGAAACCCCCCGAGCACCATGAGGGCGCCGACGCCGACGGCCCGCCAGGTCGGCCACAGCAACAGGCCGATCGACACGAGGGCGAACCAGACGAGCTTGGTGCCCGCCCACATGCGGTGGATGACGCTCGAGCCCGGCACGTAGCGAAGGACGTGGAAGTCGCTCATGGCCCGGGGCGAGGAGCGGCGCCCTCGTGGGCCGTCGGCGCCAAGGGGGCCGCGAGCGGCAACGTTCCCGTCGTCGCCGGCGAAGGGGCGAATCGGACTCACGGCTGCCCCAGGAGGGTGTCCTCGGACGTGATGCGACCGTTGTCGAGGTGGATGAGGCGGTCACCCAGCACCTCGGCGTTGTCGAGGTCGTGGGTGACGACGACGACGGCCACCCCGGAGAGCCGGCGGAGCTGCTCGAGCGTGCGGGCGAGCGACGTGCGCGCCTCGTCGTCGAGACCGGCGTAGGGCTCGTCGAGCACGATGAGGTCCGGCCGCCGGACGAGCATGCCGGCGAGGGCCACCCGGCGCTGCTCGCCGCCGGAGAGGTCGTCGACGCGGCGGGCGCCCATGACGTCGGGGTCGAGCCCGACGGCGAGCATCGCCCTGCGGGCGCGATCCTCGTCCGCGCCGAGCCTGACGTCGGCCATCACGGTGGGCCGGAGCAGCTGGAGGCGGGCGTGCTGGAAGGAGATGCCGACGCGTCCGGGCTGGCCGGCGATCGGCTCGCCCTCGAGCAGGGCCGTGCCCTCGGTGGGCATCGTCAGACCGGCGAGCAGCCAGGCGAGCGTCGACTTGCCCGAGCCGTTCGGCCCGGTGAGCACGACGCCCTCGCCTCGCCAGAGGACGAGATCGATGCCCTCGAGCGCTCGGTGCGCCCACGGCGTCCCTTCGGCGTAGACGTAGCCGACTCCCTCCAGGGTGACGAGCGGCTCCCCTCGGCGTGCCGTGGCCGGCCGGGCGGGCGCGGCCGGCCGCGGAAAGGGCTCCGCCCTCGGGAGGGAAGGGATGACGCGAAAACGCGGGGTGGGTTTCGGGGAGAGGGCGAGGCCGAAGGAGCTGGGCGCCACCGGGGCGTTGGCGGCCTCGACGGCGCTGCTCATGTCGAGCACCTCGTCGGCGAGGGCGGCCTCCTCGACGCGGTGGGTGACGTGGATGACGGCGATGCCGCTCGACGCGAGCGCCCGCAACAAGCTGACGACCCCTTCGCGTCCGGGTCGGTCGACCATGGCCGTGGCCTCGTCCGAGACGAGGAGCCGAGGTGAGCGGGCGAGGGCGGCGGCGATGGCGAGCCGCTGCAGCTCGCCGCCGGACATCGTGGACGTCTCCCGCTCCTCGAAGCCTTCGAGCCCGACCCGTTGCAGGAGCGCAGTGATGTCGGGGCGCTCCCCCGCTGGGAGGCCCCAGACGATGTCGTCGCGCACACGCACGCCGAGCACCTGGCTCTCGGGGCGCTGGAAGACGATGGCCGTGCCTCCCACGAGCCCCAGCCCGGCGGGGCCCGGACGCTCCACGCGTCCGGTGCGCGGTTCCAGCCGGCCGGCGAGCACACGGACAAGGGTCGACTTGCCACAGCCGTTCGGCCCGACGACCGCCAGGAACTGGCCGGGTCGCAGCGTGAGGCTGACGTCGTGGAGCGCATCTGTGTCCGCGCGCGGGTAGCGGTAGGAGACGTGCTCGAGTCGCACGGGCACGGGCTGCGGCGGCGCCTCCGGTTGGGCGCCGGCGCCCGTGCCGCGGTGGCGGCGGCGCTCGACGGCTTCGTCGGCGACCGGCATGGGGACGTGGCGGCGCACCTCGACGAGGAAGGCCCGCAGACGGGTGCATCCGACGGCGACAAGGGCGATGATGGCGACCTCGCCGATGGGCAGCGACACCCACCAGTGGGTGATCGCCCAATTGAGCAGTTCGTTGCCGTCCCGCTTGAGCGAGTTGAGGCCGATGCCCCCGAGCACGTCGGCGACGAGCTTCCAGAGGATCTTGATCTGGTCGAAGGACAGCTTGCGGTAGCCGGCCGAGGCGGCGTCGAGGGCGTCGGTGAGGGCAGCCAGCGGCAGGCCGACGATGAGGATGGTGAAGCCGACGCCGGCGAGCGACGACCAGCGGCGGCGGAAGGCGATCCCGACGGAGAGCCCGAGACCGCTGGCGATGGCCACCGGCACCATGATCCCGATGCCCCCCACGAGCGCGGCCACCGTCGAGGCCGCCACGGCCGAGACGAGCGCCGCCCGCAGGCGGTGGCGCGCCGCCAGCACGGCGAAGGGGATGACGGCGAGGGCCTGGAAGATGCCGGCGACCCCGACGGGGGCGAACCAGCCGATCACCTCCATGACGAGCGCCAGGTCGCCGAGGACGGCGGCCTCCGCCAGCTCGCTCGGGCGAAGCGGCCCGTGGCGAACTGCTGGACGCCGGTCGGCGACCGGGGCGGCCGTCAGCTCGTCGGTCTCCACCCTCTCAGGCTTGCAGATCGGCTACGCCCGATCGTGAACACCCGGAACCGGTAGGCTGAGCGGCCGAGCCCGGATGGCGGAATGGTAGACGCGGCGGCCTCAAAAGCCGCTGTCTGAAAGGGCGTGCGGGTTCGAGTCCCGCTCCGGGCACCGGGTTCGTCCAGCTCAGCGCCGTGCGAGGGTCAGCAAAGGGGCCGAGGCGAGCCTCGGGCCGGGGCTTGACCCTCGCTCCGAGGGCGTCAAATGGCACACTCGGTTGACCGCGAAAACACAGGGCGACACCCAGATCTCGTCGCGTAGAGCCGCAAAACCTATACTTCCGCCTCGTGCCGGCCGACCCCGACGCCCTCCCGAGCGTTGAGGTTGACCAGGTTTCGGTCAGCTTCGGTGGACTCCAAGCGCTGAAGGACGTCAGCTTCGCGGTGTCCCGTGGCGAGGTCGTCGGGCTGATCGGCCCGAACGGTGCCGGCAAGACCACCGTGTTCAACGTCATCTGCGGATTCGTCCGCCCGACCTCAGGCGGTGTCCGCTTCCCGGCCGCTCACCGCGGGAGCCTTCGACCGTCCCAGCTCGCCCGGGCGGGCATCTCGCGGACGCTGCAGGGCATCGGCCTCTTCCCGCACCTCACGCTCCTCGAGAACGTCATGGCAGGCGGACAGACTCGACCGAACGGTGGATTCCTCATGAGCCTCCTCGCCCTCCCGGCGAGCACCCGGAGCGAGCGCACGCTGCGCAGCGACGCTCAAGCGATGCTCGAGCGCTTTGGCGTCGCGCGCTACGCCCAGTGGTACCCCTCCGAGGTGCCCTACGGGATCGGGAAGAAGGTGGCCGTCGCCAGAGCCCTGCTGTGCGAACCGTCCCTCCTCCTTTTGGATGAGCCGGCCTCGGGCCTCGATGACGGCGAGCTGGCCGACTTTGCCTCCATGATCGTCGAGCTCCGATCTGACATGGGCGTGCTCCTCGTGGAGCACGACATGGGGTTCGTCATGCCCCTCGTCGACCGCCTCGTCGTGCTCGACTTCGGCCAAGTGATCGCAAGCGGCCTGCCCGCCGAGATCCAGAACGATCCCGCCGTGATCGAGGCGTACCTCGGAGTGCAGACGTGATCCGAGTGAGTGGCCTGTCGGTCGCCCTCGGCGCGGTCCAGGCGCTCCGCGACGTCTCGTTCGTCGTGGAGACCGGGACCATCACAGCCGTCGTGGGTGCGAACGGGGCGGGCAAGACGACGCTCCTGCGGACCATCAGTGGGCTCGTGCGGCCCAAGAGCGGATCGATCGACTTCGATGGCCAGCATCTCGTCGGCCGCCGCCCGGAGGACATCGCTCGCCTCGGCATCGGACACGTCCCGGAGGGTCGCGGCGTCATCGAGGAGTTCACGGTGCAGGAGAACCTCCGCCTTGGAGCGCTCCACGGCAAGGGACGCTTCGCCGATGCGCTCGAGGACCAGTTCGTACTCTTCCCGGTGCTCAACGAGCGACGCCACCAGCATGCGGGCACCCTGTCCGGCGGGGAGCGCCAGATGCTCGCCATGGCTCGCGCCCTCATCGCGAACCCAACCCTGCTGCTCCTCGACGAGCCGTCCGTCGGCCTGGCGCCGCAGGTGACGGCCAGCGTGATGTCGACGATCCACAGCCTCTGTGCGGAACGGCACCTGACCGTGGTGCTTGTCGAGCAGGACGCCATGTCGGCGTTGCGCGTGGCGGACCGGGCCGTCGTGCTCCACACGGGTCGTGTGGCGGCCGACGACCGCGCAGAGGTCGTGCTGGCCGACGAGGGGCTGCGGCACTACTACCTGGGGATCGCGAGCTGATGGACGCCTTTCTCACGTCCCGCGACGTCACCGACGTCCTCGCGGGCATCGTGCAGGGGGTCGTCGTCGGCCTCGTCGCCCTCGGTCTCGTGTTGATCTGGCGGGCGACGCGCGTCCTCAACTTCGCACTCGGAGCCATCGCGACGTTTGCGGCCTACCTCGGCATGGGACTGCTCTCGTACCACCTGGGTTTCTGGTGGTGCTTCGTGCTCTGCATACCCTTTGGCATGGTCCTCGGCGGCGTCACCGAACGCGTGCTCGTCCGTCCCTTATACGGCAAGCCGGAGCTGAATCCGATCGTCGCCATGGTCGGACTGCTGCTTCTCATCGAAGCGGTCATCGGTGCCATCTGGTCGACGACTACACGAGCAATACCTATTCCCTTCTCGTTCATCGATTGGACACTCGCGGGGAAGCCCTTCGCCCTGTCGCCGCTCTCGGTGTTCCAGATCTGCGCGGCGCTCGTCCTCGCGCTCGCGATCGGTGCACTCTTCCGCTTCACGAATCTCGGTCTGCAACTCCGAGCCACCGCCCACGCACCGGAGGTCTCTCGACTGCTCGGTGTCCGTGTGGGCCGGATGCTCACACTCGGATGGATGCTCTCGTGCAGCGTCGGAGCGGTGGCGGCCGTCATCGTGGCGGGGGGGTTCGCCACGGGTCTCACTCCCTCGGAGATGGAGGCACCCTTCGCGGTCGGGTTCATCGCGGCGGCGGTCGGCGGCCTCGACAGCCCGGTCGGCGCCCTCTTTGCCGGCATCGCCTTTGGTGTGATCGAGCAGTTCGTGACGGACTACCTCAATGCCAACCTGGTGCTCCCGGTCGCCCTCGGCATCCTCATCGTGGTGCTCGTGCTCCGCCCGCAGGGAGTGTTCTCCCGTCACGCCGTGCGGCGCGTATGAAGGTCCTCGCCTCGCTTCGCGCACGGCACCCCCTGCTCTGGCGCGCCGTCGCCACGATCCTGCTCGTCTGCGTCGCCCTCGTCGTCTCCGACCAAGTGTCGGCGCTCACCGACTACTACCTCGCCGCCGCCGCCGCCATGTCGATCGTGATGGTGGGGCTGTCCTTCCTCACGGGCGTGTCCGGGCAGGTGTCACTGGGCCAGGGGGCGTTCATGGGTGTGGGTGCCTACACGGCGGCGATCTGGGCGGATCACCACGCCCACACCCCCATCGTCGCCAACCTCGCCTTGGCGACGCTCGTCGGCGCCGTGGTCGGCCTCCTCGTCGGGTTGCCCGCCACGCGGTTGCGGGGTCCCTACCTCGCCGGGATGACGATCGCCATCGGCGTGGCCTTCACGTCGATCATCGCCGAGTTCAGCTCGTGGACGAACGGTGACCAGGGCCTGGCGCTCCCGGTGCCGGTTGGGCCCCCGAAATGGCTCGTGCAGTTCCTGCACTCGACACCCACGGCCGCCCGGCCGGGGAACATGTGGCTCGCCGACATCGCCGTCGTCACGGCGGCGATCGCCTTCTTCTTCATGGCGAACCTGTTCGGAAGTCGCACGGGTCGCGCAATGCGACTCGTGCGCGAGAACGAGGTCGCAGCCGAGCTCGCAGGCGTCTCCCTCCCGCGTGCCCGCGTGCTCGCCTTCGTGGTGGCGGCCGCCTGTGCAGGCCTCGGTGGAGGCCTCACGACGATCATCGCCGGCTCGGTGGCGCCCTCGACCTTCGAGCTCAGTCTCTCCATCGAGATCCTGACGCTCCTCGTCATTGGCGGCATCGGCACACTCTCGGGTGCGCTACTGGGCGGACTGTTTTACGCCTATTCGTCGAGCTGGATCACCTCGCTCGTGAACGTGACGGGGCTCAACCCCACATCGAACCTCGCAACAAGCCTGAAGGGG
>DASPSK010000409.1:0-2117 GCA_035623975.1 Acidimicrobiales bacterium
CCTGACCGACGTTCATGCGGCTGGGGACGCCGAGGGGGTTGAGGATGATGTCGACCGGCGTGCCGTCGGCGGTGAAGGGCATGTCCTCGATCGGGAGGATCTTGGAGATCACGCCCTTGTTGCCGTGGCGGCCGGCCAGCTTGTCGCCCTCACTGATCTTGCGCTTCTGCGCGACGTAGACGCGCACCAGCTGGTTGACCCCGGGCGGCAGCTCATGGGCGTCCTCGCGGCTGAACACCTGGACGTCGATGACCTTGCCCGACTCACCGTGGGGGACCTTGAGGCTCGTGTCCCGGACCTCGCGCGCCTTCTCGCCGAAGATGGCGCGGAGCAGGCGCTCCTCGGGCGTGAGCTCGGTCTCTCCCTTGGGCGTCACCTTGCCGACGAGGACGTCGCCCGGGCCGACCTCGGCGCCGATGCGGACGATGCCGCGCTCGTCGAGGTCCTTCAGGATCTCCTCGGAGAGGTTGGGGATGTCCCGGGTGATCTCCTCGGCGCCGAGCTTGGTGTCGCGGGCGTCGACCTCGTGCTGCTGGATGTGGATCGACGTGAGCACGTCGTCCTTGACCAGCCGCTCCGACAGGATGATGGCGTCCTCGAAGTTGTAGCCCTCCCAGGGCATGAAGGCGACGAGCAGGTTCTTCCCGAGGGCGAGCTCGCCGTCCTCGGTGGACGGCCCGTCGGCGAGCACGGTGGCGATCGGGCTGCCGACGACGCGGTCGCCGATGTTGACCGTCACCTTCTGGTTGATCGACGTGTCCTGGTTGGAGCGATGGAACTTGGCGAGGCGGTAGATCTTGCGCCCGAGCTCGACACCGTACCGGTTGCGTTGCCCGGGGTCGTACTGCACGGTGACGGAGTCGCCGCTGACGTCGGTCACAACGCCCTCGCCCTCGGCGAGGAGCACGTCACCGGCGTCCCGGGCGGCGCGGGCCTCCACGCCCGTCCCGATGTAGGGGGCTTCGGGCCGCACCAACGGCACCGCCTGCTTCTGCATGTTCGCGCCCATGAGGGCCCGGTTGGCGTCGTCGTGCTCGATGAAGGGGATCAGCGCGGTGGGGATCGAGACGATCTGCTTCGGTGACACGTCCATCAGGTCGACCTCGGCCGGCGACACGTAGTCGACCTCGCTCGTGGTCCCGTACGAGCTCGAGCCCACGCCCGACCCCTGCGGGCCGCGCCGGACGAGGACGCGGTCCTCGTTGAACCGGCCGTGGCCGTCGAGGGCGGCGTTGGCCTGGGCGATGACGTACTCCTCCTCCTCGTCGGCGGCGAGGTAGACGATCTCGTCGGTCACCCGGCCGTCGACGACCCTGCGGTAGGGCGTCTCGATGAACCCGTAGTCGTTGATGCGCCCGTAGGCGGCGAGGTGGCCGATGAGGCCGATGTTGGGGCCTTCGGGCGTCTCGATCGGGCACATCCGGCCGTAGTGGCTCGGGTGCACGTCACGCACCTCGAACCCGGCCCGCTCGCGCGACAGGCCGCCGGGGCCCATGGCCGACAGCCGGCGCTTGTGCGCCAGCCCCGACAACGGGTTGGTCTGGTCCATGAACTGGCTGAGCTGCGATGTCCCGAAGAACTCCTTGATCGCCGCCACCACCGGGCGGATGTTGATCAGTGTCTGCGGGGTGATGGCCTCGACGTCCTGGGTGGTCATGCGCTCGCGCACGACGCGTTCCATGCGCGACAGGCCGATGCGCACCTGGTTCTGGATGAGCTCGCCCACGCTGCGGATGCGCCGGTTGGCGAAGTGGTCCTGGTCGTCGAGCCGGTAGCCGGGCTCGTCCTTGCCGAGGTGGAGCAGGTAGGTGCAGGCGGCGAGCAGTTCGGGCCGGGACAGCACGCTCTGATTGGGGTCGGGCCGCTCGAGGTCGAGCATCGGGAAGAGGTCGGCGATCTTGTCGATCTCCGGCCCGAGCTTGCGGTTGAGCTTGTACCGCCCGACCCGCGTGAGGTCGTAGCGCTTCGGGCTGAAGAAGGCGCCCTCGAAGTAGTTGCGGGCGGAGTCGACGTTGGGCGGCTCGCCGGGCCGGGCACGCTTGTAGATCTCGAGGAGTGCCTCTTCCTGCGTGGGAGCGAGGTCGCGCTCCTTGTCCCACTGGGTCTCGAGGAAGTCG
>DASPSK010000271.1:0-17125 GCA_035623975.1 Acidimicrobiales bacterium
CCTGGCAGCTACCCGGACCGGACTTGCACCGGCAGGCGACGACGAGCTTGTCGTTGTCAGCTCAACCGAAAGGCATCACCTCCAACTGGCTGGGCGCACGAACGATCGGGGCTAATGGGCCTCGGCTCTTTTACGTTCGCCCTTGGATTCGAGTGGTGGCGTCTCCCTTCGGTTCAACCCGTCCGGCAAAAACCACACCGCGCTGGCCTCCGTGCCACACGTGACCGCACTAGGCTGGGTCACGACCTCCGAGGCTGGAACCGTTGAGGGGACTGAGGCAGGAACCGGCTGGACCGATTACCGGCTGAGCCCTACTGCCACTGCTGCACCCTCCCAAACCTACGGTTGCATCGTCGTATGGCCACTGAACCCATCCTGGAAGTGTCCCGACATGGTGTTAACCAGAACCACTGTCCAGGAAGAGCCCGTCTGAATGGAACGTACGTTAACAAAGCCCGGAATCAGAGCATGCACGACCAGCGCCCAACACAGCACATATCTATCGAGCGGCGGATTCAGGAACTTGGTAAGGGCCATAAAGCGAACAAGAAACACAGGACCCACTTTTGGCGCGATGTTGCTCGGAAAGTCCTGCTCATAAATTCCTAGCGCCTGAGCATGAGAGATCGACACCGTCGCCGGCGACTCTGCTGTAGCCAGTGTGAACCCTGCTACCTTTACGCTGTGCTGTGAGATATCGAGAAGGCTGTACGGGTCAACTGGCGTGAAACGAACCGTTATGGATTCGGGAGGCGCTTTTGTAGTTGTAGTTGTAGTTGTCGTCGTCTCGGTAGTGCAGGAAGCCAAGCCTAGTGCTACGGCCAGGGCACTCCCCGTGCGCATCAGATTCTTACAAACCGACCATGACCGAAGCCAACGCAGCACAAAACACCAACCTAGCGGTCTAGTTGCGGGCGCTGAAGGGTTCACTGATAGGTGCCAGACAATACATCGAACACATAGGCAGTTCCGTCGGCTGCTGAGAGAGTCAGCGTCCAGCCATCAGAACTTACTATGCTCAAGGATCCATCCGCACCCGGACTCGGATAGTCGATCAGACTACCGCCAGTGACTTGGGCTGAGTTGTCTGCCGGGTGACTAAATACAACGACGACCCCTTGCGAAGCATTTGAGGTCATGGCGCCAGCATACACGTCGTATACTACTTCGCCACTCTCGTTCCACCATGCATTCTGGATTAAGTACTGCTCGGAGGAGAACGGCCCCATCATCTCCGAACTAATAGAGCCAGCCGGAATATTTGCAGATGGTGCAGACGCCACGGGAGTTATGGCCACGGGACCGTCCGTCTTCGATGCTGGAATATACCCTGAAGGTATCGTGGGACATGTGACCATCGGCTTCGTCACGATGCAACCGGGAGTGTCGTTCTGCACTTGTTGAGCGGATGAGCGTTCAGATTGGGTAGGATAAGAGCTATCTGTGGCAACCGCAGCAGCGAAGGTCACGAGAAGGAGTGGGGGAAGAACGAAGGTCAGCGCCTTTCTATGACGGACAAACGAGGTTACATCGCTGTTACCGGCCTGACGGTGCTGAGACATTCTCATGGTGCCTAGTCCTCCAAATCCCACCGAATGTTTGTTATGAATCCGGGACTCTGGGGTACAGGACAGGAAGAACCACAGTTCAGTTGACCATATAGGTTATCCCAGGATTCGTTGGGAGTATAGTCCTGTCCCGTACATGGATTGCCTGTATCTTCACACGCCTGATGCTGACTCCAGCCATGTACATCTGTGTTCCGAGACTATTGTAGGCATAGGCAACAATACTTCCCCACTCTTCGGCCATCTGTAGGTTGTAAATTTCAGGAAGTGGTACTGCCAAGGTAGCGCCCCAAGCGACATACTCAATCTTTGCTTGACTCCAGCCGTTATCGCATGATCCGGTTGGAGGACATCCCGCGGCATCACCAAAATCATAATAAAAGGTATTGTCCGACGCGGCGTCATACGCATTTGACCAAGCTTTAGTGACGGAGTAGTCATTCCAGTCGAGTTCTGCATCGATGGCGGCCGCGATGCTGGCTTGAGTTATATAGCCCTCCTGGCTCAACCAAGTATTCCCGGCGTTGACGGCATCACCCCAAGCAGTGCCTTCTTGACGTGCATTGGCGATGTTGCTAAACCAGGTACCGTAGTTGTTAATGCCCATCGCAACCACCACTGTCGCGGTCGTATCCCCAGCAGCGCCGAAGTAGTAGCCTTCGCCAAACGCCTCTGAGGCGGCTGTGACCGCTGCGGTAGAGTTAAAGCTCCCATCATCTCCGACCATGTATGCACCGCAGGTCGATCCATCGCAGTAGGGTGTACCCCAATCGAGGATGACAATCGATTGCTGAGGGAAAATCCCATCCAGCACGCCCTCGCCGAAGGTTAAGCCGAGGTTATAGATCGGGCCCGCAACACTGGCGTCCGCTGTACTCATATAGAAGCTATAGGAGAACTCTGGAGGTGTCTGCGCCGAGCTTGGAACTGCCCAGAGTAGTGCCGCTGCGAGAATTCCCGCCAAGAGGACAGGCAGAGTCTGAATGGACACCTTCAGACTCAAGGATCTGGTATCGGGACGTGACATACCTACGTTGGTAGGCGCGAAGGACTCTGCGTGCTAGGGCCAAAAGACTCTTTTGTGCGCGCGAGGCGCTGCCGTACGGCCCGGGCGTGCCGAGAACGGTGGCTCACCTCAAACAAGCGGGTGAACGACACTCCTTCTGTAGGCGTAAGGCATTCGGCCCTTCAGGAATGGAGCTGGGCCGGGCTCATGTTCGCCAAAGCCTGAGGTCTGCGTCTCGTCTTCACCCATCTCAGTCCGGGCCGTTGGCCGTGGCTCACTTCGGTTCGGCATCGGCCACCAACGCCCGACGCCACTGAGGCAGGCTCACCGTGCGCTACCGGGCAGCCAGCTCGGCGGTCTGTTCGGACCGGTCGCGCAGCCTGAGGCCAAGGTAGCCTCTGAGCTGCCAGAACTGGTGGATTTGAGCACTGGGGTAGTGCAAGCCTCGACGCGGCCACATTCGGCTCTGTACTTGATCTCGCCCGCTTCGCGGGGCTCGTGCTCTTCTCCGACGAGGTGTACCGAGAGCTCGAGCACGACCGCAGGGACCGGCTGGCGGCTGCCTGCGATGTCTACGAGAAAGGGGTCTCCCTCGGCAGCATCTCCAAGAGCTATGGCCTACCCGGCCTGCGCATCGGATGGATCGCCTCGCGTGAGCCGGCCATCCGCGAGGCGGTGCTCGACCTCAAGCACTACACGACGATCTGCGCGAGCGCCCCGAGCGAGTTCCTCACGGCGCTGGCCCTACGACACCGCGACGTCCTGCTCGCTGGCAACCTCGAGATCGTGAAGACCAACCTGCCCCTCCTCGAGGCCTTCTTCGGCCGCCACCCAGAGCGCTTCGCCTGGGTGCGGCCTATCGCCAGCCCGATCGGCTTCCCCCGGGTCGAAGGCCTCGGTGACGTCGAGATCCTGTGCGAGCAGCTTGCGGCGAGGGGCGCCCTCCTGCTGCCGGGCACCGTCTACGACGAGCCCGCCCACGTCCGCGTCGGCTTCGGGAGGGCCAACCTGCCGGAGGCGCTGAGCATCGTCGAGAGCTACCTCGCTGATGGCGCCTATCCATGACCCGCCCCGGAGCCACCGGGGTGGGTCAGCGGCCGTAGAGGACCCATTCCACTTCGGGGGCGAGCTGGGGCACACCCTGAGGCGCCCTGAGGCGTGGGCACGTCGCCGCCGGGGATGAGCCGCGTTCCTCAGGCGATCGCCAGACTCGCTCACGACGGGGCAGACTGTCGCCGTGCTCGCAGCTGACGTCGTCGCCTGGCGATTGCCTCCTGCTCTGCGGGCGGGCTGCAAGGCCTGCGCATCGCGTTGGGCATGGCTCCCTTGGACGGTCGACGACGGTACCTCGGGCATGCAATGACCGATGCCGGCTGGGGCGCCGCCTGGGGCGTCGACAGGGGCGGGGGGCAGGAGGCCGGCGGCGCCGGCGGCGCCGTGGCGGGACCCCGGGGGCACCGCTTTCTCACCAGCATCGCCCGGATGGTCATCGTCGCCACGGTTGCGATCGCAGTGGGGCTGACCGTGCACCACGGCCTCCAGATCGCCACCGGGGCGCGCAGCGCGACCTCGGTCGCCCGCGGCGACCGTGCCAACCAGCTAGAGGAGTGCGTCTACGCAGCGATTCGCTCCGAGCTGCCGCGGGGCGCCACCGTCTACATCAACGTGAATCGTGCGTACGGCCAGCTGTTGGCCGAGCTCTCCACGCTCTGGGCGGTCCCCCAGGCGACGCCCGCCACCGCCCAGTGGGTGATGAGCGTCGTCGGCGGTCCGAGCTGTGTGGAGGTATCGGTGGAGGTCCGACGCCTGTGAGCCAGGCGCTCTTCGCCCTCATCGTGATGCTGGGTCTTCCCGGCGTGCTTCCCGCCTTTGCCGCCGTGCGCCGTTCAGCGGCCGTCGTCTTCCTCGCTCCCCTCGTCGGGGCGGCCATGGCGGCGGTCGCCGTCGAGCTCGAACTCGGTGTGGGGGGCTCCATGCTGACGTGGTACGTGGTGCTGTCGGTGCTCGTCAACGCTGCAGTGATCGCCTGGTGGGCGGCCGTCAGGAGCTCCCGCAGACGTGAGGCGGCGCCGGCCTGGACGTGGCCCGTGGCCACCGTCGTCGTCCTTGGCGACGCCATGGTCGTTCCCCTCACCGGCCTGCACGCGCTCATGTTCGGGCACGACGCCAACTCGATCTGGCTGACCCACGCGCTGATGGTGTCGGGCGGGCATCGGGTGCTTCTCATGGACATGAAGAACCCTGCTTACGCCTTCTCCAACGTCGATTACCCGCCCCTCGTGCCCGCCGCCAGCGCACTCGCCTTCGCGCACTTCGGCTTCAGTCGCCTGCACCTCTCCGTCGACGTGACCGGGCTCCTGACGGCGTGCGCCCTCGGTGTCATGGGCGGGGGCATCGCCACCGCGGCGGAGCGGCAGCCGCCGCTGCAGAGGGCGGCGGCGGTCATCCTCGCTGCCTCCCTCTGCCTGGTCGGCTTTGCCCTCGCTGGGGACGGCGCCATCGACGGGCGCGCCGACCTGCTGTGGTCCGCGGCTGCTACGGCTGCGGTCATCTTCGGCCTCGTGCTGCCCAAGAGCACACAGGCGCTCGTGCCGGCCGGGATCTGCGCCATCGTGGCCAGCCTGACCAAGAACGAGGGCCTCACGACAGCGCTGATCATCCTCGTCCTCGTCAGTCTTCGGTACCGACCGCCGTCCTGGCGTCGCAGGTTGCCCGCCGGGTCCGGGAGCCGGGCGCTCCGTCGGCGGGTAGGGCCGGTGATCCGCAGCTGGTGGGAGCGCGCCGCCTTCTTCGTGGTGCCGGCGCTCCCCGGACTCGCCTGGCTCGGGCTTGTGCATCTCCTTGGCATCCGCGATCGCTTCTTCGGGACCTATTCCCCCGAATCCGGTTCCCCCGAATCCGGCGGGATGCGTGCGGGGGCGACCGTCAGCAGCGTCGCCCCCCACCTCGTGGTCCTTCCCATCGCCGTCGGCGTCCTCCTCCTCGGGGCCGTCTTCCTGCACCGGAACCGCGAAGGAGCCGGGCTCGGGAATCCGGCCTGGCTGTGGGTGGTATGCCTCTCGTATCTGGGCGTTCTCTTGCTGACCTACGTGGTCGGCTCCTACGAGATCCATTGGTGGCTGAAGACGAGCGTCTCACGGACGACCATCTTCCCGGCCCTGTTGCTCTTCGCGGAGCTCGGCATCTGGCTGATCGTCGCGCTCGGCCCGAGCGGATCTTCGCCCGGCCGAGCGACCCTGCACTCTCGAGACGGTGGAGTGGAGTCACAGATGAGCAGCCGGGATTCGCACCTGGTGACGACGGGCGAATGAAGGTGAGACAGGGCGGGGCCCCGCCCGTGAGCTCGTGGCACCATCAACCCGAGCACCCGCGGGGGCGGTCGTGAAGGAGGTATCGATGCAGGAAGAACAAAGAGAACAGGAGGCTGCATGGCTCAGTTAGCCGTGATCGGAGCGGGGTATGTCGGGCTGACCTCTGCCGCCTGCCTCGCCCATCTGGGACATCGAGTCGTGTGCTCCGACGTCGACGAGGAGCGTGTCATCGGTCTCTCGCGAGGAGACATCCCGATCGTGGAGGAGGGGCTGGCCGACCTCGTGAGGGAGGGCCTCAGAAGCGGGCGCCTGTCGTTCACGTGCGACAACACCGCCGCCGTGGACGCCGCCGAGTTCATCCTCCTCTGCGTGCCGACACCGCAGGGCGACGACGGCAGGGCCGACATGTCCTATATCCGAGCCGTCGCCGCCGAGATCGGGCCGCACCTGCGCCCGGAGTCGATCGTGATCAACAAGTCGACCGTGCCGGTGGGTTCCACCCGAGTGGTGGAGCAGACCTTGGGGCGCGCCGACGTCTCGGTCGTCTCCAACCCAGAGTTCCTCCGCGAGGGCTCGGCCGTGCACGATTTTCTCCACCCGGACCGGATCGTGATCGGGGCAGAGGACGAGTCGACGGCTATCAAGGTGTCGGGCATGTTCCTTCGTACGAGCGCTCCCCTCGTGGTCACGGACCCCGCCAGCGCCGAGACGATCAAGTACGCCTCGAACGCCTTCTTGGCCACGAAACTCAGCTTCGTCAACGCCCTGTCGGCGCTGTGCGAAGCGGTTGGTGCCGACATCCGCCCCGTCGTGCTCGGCATGGGATACGACCGCCGGATCGGGTCGGAGTTCCTCCGTCCGGGCCCCGGCTGGGGAGGATCGTGCCTGCCAAAGGACGTCACGGCCCTCATCCACACCGCCGGCGAAGCCGGCTACGACTTTGCCCTCCTCAAAGGTGCGGTTCAAGCCAACCACGAGCAGTACCGGCGGATGGCCGACAAGGTGATCCGCCTGGCGGGCGGGTCGATCGAGGGGCGGATCGTCGCCATCTGGGGGCTCACGTTCAAGGCCCGGACCGACGACCTCCGTCACTCCCCCTCGCTCGAGATCGCCGGGCGGTTGACGGCGGCCGGTGCCCGCGTGAGGGGCTATGACCCGACCGTCAGGGGCGCACTGCCCGGCATCGAGGTCTGTGCCGATCCCTATGCCGCCTGCGAGGGCGCCAGCGTCGTCGTGGTCGGGACCGAGTGGGACGAGCTGCGCTGGCTCGACTTCCCCAAGGTCGCCCAGGCGATGGCTGCGCCCGCCATTCTCGACTGCAGGAACCTGCTGGAGCCGGCTGCCCTCCGGCGACAGGGTTTCGTGTACGAAGGGGTCGGGCTGGTGTGAGCAGGATCGTGGTCACAGGTGGGGCGGGTTTCGTCGGCTCGCACCTGTGCGAGGCGCTGCTCACCCGCGGCGACGAGGTGGTCTGCGTCGACAACCTCTCCACCGGGTCGATCGCCAACGTCGAACGCCTGACGGCCCACGGGCGGTTCGTGTTCGTGCAGGCCGACGTATCGGGCGACTGGCACCTCGAGGGCGAAGTCGATGCCGTCGCTCACTTGGCCTGCCCGGCGTCACCTCCTGACTACCTGCGCCTCCCGCTCGAGACCCTGGCCGTGGGCAGCCGGGGGACCGAGTGGGGTCTGCATTTGGCCGAGCGGGCCGGAGGACGTTTCCTCCTCGCCTCGACCAGCGAGGTCTACGGCGATCCCAGCGTCCACCCTCAATCCGAGTCCTACTGGGGCAACGTCAACCCGATAGGCCCCCGCAGCGTCTACGACGAGTCCAAGCGGTTCGCGGAGGCCCTCACGATGGCTCATCACCGGGTGCTCGGCGCGGACGTCGGGATCGTGCGGATCTTCAACACCTACGGGCCATATATGCGCATCGACGATGGGCGGGTCGTGTCCAATTTCGTCACGCAGGCGCTATCGAAGCGACCACTGACGGTTTACGGTGACGGGATGCAGACCCGCAGCATCTGCTACGTGGACGATCTGGTGCGGGGCCTTGTCGCCATGCTCGACGCCTCGCACACCGGGCCGCTCAACCTCGGCAACCCAACGGAGCTCACGGTGTTGGAGCTCGCTCGCCTGATCATCGAGCTCACCGGAGTCGAGGTGGAGATCGTCCACCGGCCTCTGCCGGAGGACGACCCGACCCGTCGCAGACCGGACATCACGCGTGCGGGCGAGGTCCTCGGGTGGCACCCGACCGTCAGCCCTGAAGAGGGCCTCCGTCGCACGATCGAGTGGTTCCGGACCCAGCTCGAGACCGCCTCGCCCTGAGGCTCGGCGGAGCGGGCCGCCCGCCAGGTCGGTCGCCCGCAAGCGGGCTCATCCGCCAGACGGCCTAAGGGCGGGACGACAGGCGGGCGACGAGCGGCGAGTACTTGACGATGCAGCGAGCCGCTTGCAACCCATCCCGCCACCCGATCTTCTTTCCCTCCGCATAGGTGCGCCCGGAGTAGGAGATGCTGACCTCGAACAGCCGCCAGCCGCCCCGAGCGATCTTGGCGGTGATCTCGGGCTCGAACCCGAAACGGTCCTCTTCGATCTCGATGCTCTGGATGACCTCTCGACTGAAGGCTTTGTAGCAGGTCTCCATGTCGGTGAGGTTCAGGTTCGTCAGCATGTTCGACGCCGTCGTGAGGAGGCGGTTACCGACATAGTGCCAGTAGTACAGGACCCGGTGAGGACGATCCGAACAGAAGCGGGATCCGAAGACGACATCGGCCCGGCCGTCGAGCAAGGGGCCGAGCAACTGCCCGTATTCTGCGGGGTCGTACTCGAGATCAGCGTCCTGCACGATGACGAAGTCGGCCGTCGCCTCTGCGAAACCCCGGCGGAGGGCCGCACCCTTGCCCATGTTGCGCGGTTGCTCGATGACGCGCACTCTCGGATCGAGGTTCTTGCGGGCACACTCGACCGAGGCATCGGTCGACCCGTCGTCGACGACAATGACTTCGGCGGTATAGGGGGACTCGAGTACCCGCTCGACGATGGTGGCGACGCTTCGCTCCTCGTTGTAGCACGGGATGACGACCGACAAGCACCTCATGTCGGGCGCCCGTTCGGCCGGGAGAGAGAGCAGCGGCGCCAACTCGTCGGCAGGCGTCGCCGTCCCGGACGACGACGGGGACGCGGGCATCGCCGCATCGTAGCGATGGGTCTTGTCGAGTACAACGCGGGCCCGCACGTTTTGCTCGAGTTGTCCACCTTTGCCCGAGTTGTGCCGCCGCCCACGCCTTGGAGGTCGAGTTCGGGTCCGGAGGCCATGAGGTCGCCCGTCGGCGAGCTCGCGTCCAGAGGAGGCACAGATACCGAACTACCGACGTATCCCGCCCCAAGACTGTTCCTGGCGATCACCACGACCGTGTAGTCGACCTCTCTTGCCACGTGTTTGATGACGTGGGAGCGGATCGACGCCGACACGACCCGCCACGCTCACCGACGCGCTCGCGAGCGCCGGGGCGAGCGCGACCACTACCACCAGAGCGCCGGCCGCCTTCCGGGCCGCTGTGTTCTTGCGCACGTTGGACACTCCCCTTGTCGCCCATATGTCGGAGCCGCCGACCATCAGCCCGCGATCACGCGCCCGGCATCGGTGTCTAGCAACCGCTCACGGGCGAGTCAACGAACCGAGGGGGCGCCAGTTTTCGTGTCTCCACGTTGCTCTCGCAGCGCCTATAGCGAAGCTCAAGAGCGCGCTAGTGACAGAATGTACTTGTGGTGGCACTCGCCGAACGGCTCCTGTCGCACGCCCTGTCCGTCGGCGGCGCCGGCGAATGCGTCCCTTTGACGGTCCTGAGCAACACGCTAAGTTGGCGGGCAAGGAGGGCGGAGACTGCACTGGTGCTGAGCGGGGAGCCGACGTGAAAGTCGTTTTCGTCACCGGGTGGGGCAGGAGCGGGACGACCCTGCTCGATCGTGTCCTCGGTGAGATGCCCGAGTACACCTCGCTGGGCGAGTTCCGCGACATGACGGACGGCAGACCCGTGGCCACCCACGTGTGCGCCTGCGGAAAGTCGATGGCGGAATGCCCTTTCTGGGTCGGCATCGTGCCAGAGGCCATGGCGAGCGTGGGTGTCGACGAGCGAGGACTGCGCGATCTCCTTTATTCCACCAGTCGCCAGCGCTACCTGCCGAGGCTCCTGCTGACGCACCACCAGGCCCGCTCGATGGACGACGTGCCGGACTACGCCAAGTACCTCTTCGCCGTCTACGAGCGCGTCATCGCCCGCGCGGGCCGCCCCGCCATCGTCGACTCTTCGAAGAGCCCGAGTGACGCCATGGTGCTCGCCAGCCACCCCGGCATCGAGCTCCACCTCATCCACCTCGTGCGCGACCCGCGGGGCCCCGCCTACTCGTGGTCGCATCCGAAGCCCGACCCCGGCAAGAACGGCGCCAGCACGCTTGTGCTCAGCCCGGCGTGGAGCTCGACGAAGTGGCTGGGGCTGAACCTCGCCATCGAGCTGTTCCTCCGAGCCGCCGTGGGCGATCGCTACCAGCTCGTGCGCTACGAGGATCTCATGAGGCGCCCCGACGTCGAGCTGCGCCGCATCGCCCGCAAGCTCGGCTCCGACCCCGACGCGCTCCCCCTCGTGGGCGAGCGCCAGGTCGAGTTCTCTCCCGGCCACACGATGGGCGGCAACCCCGTGCGATTCGTTCATGGTCGCGTGACGCTTGCGCCCGACGTCCGCTGGGTTCAGGAGATGAGCACGTACGACCGTCTCACGGCCACTCTCCCCGCCCTGCCCCTGCTCCACCGCTACCGCTATCACCTCTGGAGTGCCGACGGGCGCTCCTCCGATCGGGTCACGTGATCCAACCCGTCCGGGCGATGCGCTCGCGCTAGCACAGCGGAGGTTCCCGAAAGCCGTCATCGTGACAGGATGCAGCCATGGCCTCCCACGAGCTCGTCCTACGAGCTGAGGCATGCGACGGTGCCATGCGCAGTCTCTTGGCGGTCCGGTGTCTGACCCTGGCGGCTGCCCTGGGCCTCCTGGCAACCGCATGCGCCTCCGGGCCGCTCGCGAAATCTCCAGCGGCTCAGGAGAAGCCGGCGGCACTGTGGTACGTCTCTGTCGGGGACTCCTATGCGGCCGGCTATCAGCCCACCGGGGCTCACTCCGGGCACACCGGGACGAACGGCTTCGCCTACCAGGTTCCGGCTCTGGCGGCGAAGAAAGGATGGAACCTGCGGCTCATGAATTTCGCATGCGGGGGCGCTACGTCAGCATCGATCCTCACCTCGCCGGGGTGCCGGCTGCTCGGACCAGGGGCGACGCCGTACCCGGGCGAAACCCAGGCGGCGGCCGCCGAGTCGTTCCTACGGAGTCATCGCGGCAGTGTCGGGCTTGTCACCGTCTCGATCGGCGGCAACGACGTGACCGCCTGTGCCGCCGCGGCGGCGCCTCTCGCGTGCGTCGAGGAGGCGGTGAAGAACATCGCGAGGAACCTCGGAGCTCTCCTGCGGGGGTTGCGTGCGGCCGCCGGGCCTTCCGTGAGGATCGTCGGCACGACCTACCCGGACGTCATCCTCGGCCTCTACGTGTCTCACCAGCCGTCCCTGCGCCACCTCGCCGAGCTGTCGGTCGTGGCGTTCCGCGACTTCATCAACCCAGCCCTTGAGACGACCTACAGAGCACACAGCGCCGCTTTCGTCGACGTGACTGCCGCAACGGGGGCGTACGGATCGCTGCAGCGGACCACCGTCGTCGCGCCTTACGGGAGACTTCCCCTTCCCGTCGCCAGGGTGTGCGAGCTGACGTACTTCTGCCAGTACCACGACATCCACCCTCGCACTGCGGGCTACGCGATCATCGCCAAGCTCATCGTGGCGACCTTGCCGGAGCATCGCTGAGCCACCTCCGACGGGCACCTTCGAGCTTGGAGTCATCCAGAGGTCGGGGGCAACTGCCCACCCGGTGGTCTCGCGTGCCACGATGAATGGCGAGATCAGCAGGGAGGGGGCGAGGTTGTCGGAGGGATCAGGCACTGTGGGTGACGATCCGTTCCGTGGTCGGCGCCCAACCAGTCACGAACGGCTGACGGGGCTGCCCTGGGATGCGTCCTACCGGAACGGCCCTGCGCCTTGGGATATTGGTCAGCCACAGCCAGCAATAGTGCGCTTGGCATCCGAAGGCGGATTCGCCGGAGCGGTGCTCGATGCGGGCTGCGGGACCGGCGAGAACGCTCTTCACGTCGCCTCGCTGGGACTGTCGGTTCTGGGCGTTGACGTGGCTGAGACGGCACTGGCTATCGCCCGAGCGAAGGCCGACGACCGTGGGATCGAGGTCGAGTTCGCCGCGGCTGACGCATTCCAGTTGGAGCGTTTGGGGCGCAGGTTTGAGACGGTGCTGGACTGCGGGCTGTTCCACACCTTCGACGCCGACGAGCGACCAGGATACGTCGCAAGCCTAGGGTCGGTGACCGAGCACGATGGAACCCTGTATGTGTTGTGCTTCAGTGACGATGGTCCCGATACTGGCCCACACCCCATCAGTCGGGAAGAGCTGAGAGAGGCATTCAACCCCGGCAGTGGATGGAATGTCGTCGCCATCGAACCGGACCGGGTTCAGACGAGATATCACGACGACGGCGCGCCGGCCTGGTTCGCGACCATGAAACGGATCTAGACGACAGGCAGCCTGCGATCAGTACTGCGGCCCTCGACACGAGTGGAGGGAGAAGGGTCGCCTCCAGGCTCTCACATGCGTCCTCCTCTGAAGGCGGTCCGGCGGGCAGGCGCTCCCGCTCGTACGAAACTGGGTCGAGATTCGAGCGGGACTCGTCCCGCCGGCTCAGGGCAGCCCGAGCAGATCTCCGAGCCGATCACCCAGCTCGACGATGGCCCGGCCTGCAGTCGGAGCATCCCGCCGGCCTACCCAGGCGGGCAGATCCGTGACTCTCGAAAGGCAGAGATGATCAGCCGCCACGCCGTGGCCTTCGACCGAGACCACATAGTCCTCGACCATGCCGAGGGCGAGCCAGTGACCCGCGATGCTGAGGCGCCGAAACTGCGCCGGGACCCCATCGGCGCGCACGTCGAAGGTTCGCCAGTCGGGATCGACCGCGGCGGAGGCGCGGCTGGACCGGGACGGCCCGTCCGGTTCCTCGTCCTTCCTGGTCGGGGCGACCTCCCGATGGTCGATCACCCAGCTGATGGAGAGGAAGTTGCTGACGAGCCGAGAGCTGTCCACCGCCGTGCTGCCCGGGCGGTGGCTCGTCACGACGAGCACCTCGCCCGCGGGCCCCTCGTGATGCGCCCTGAGCTCGTCGATGACCACGGGGCCGTCCTGCCGGCGGAGTCCGAACGGCCCCCGCCGGAACGTCGCATGGCAGAAGCCGATCCGCACATCCCGGCTCCCCTGCCACTCGTCGCCGAGGCCGTAGACGGGGACATCGCACTCCATCGCCAGCCGCAGGGTCTGCGCAGCCTCGCGGCGTCGCTCGTGCTCATTGGCGATGGCGAGCCACCACGGGCGCGGGGGCCGCAGCACGAGCCTCACGGATCCATTCTGCTCCCCTTTCCCGCCCGGTGGCCACTGCGTCGCCGTCACCGCGGGCACCGCTCCGGCGAGGGCCGCGGCGGCAGGTGAGCCGCCCCTCGATCCGCTCGGCACGAGGGCTGCGGCCGTCGGCATCGGCCACAAACGCCCCCGGCACTGAGGAAGGCTCACCGTGGTGCTACCCGCGCAGCGACCACTGATCGGCGATCCAGCCGGCCACGAGCGAGGCGACCTCGCCTTCCCTCCGCCGCAAGCTGTGGTCACCGTCGATCCAGCGGTGGGTGACAGGCCCGCCGATGGCGACGGTGGCCGCTTCGAGCTCGCTGGGCGCCGCGAAGGCGTCGCGGATGCCCGACACGAAGAGGCAGGGCACGCTCAGTCGGGGAAAGTGGTCAGTGCGCAGCTTGTCCGGCCGGCCGGGCGGGTGGAGGGGGTAGCTGACGAGAACGAGGCCCGCGGCAGGCAGCCCTCCGGCTACTGCCATCGAGCAGATGCGACCACCCATTGACCGCCCACCCAGCAGGACTGCCTCGGTGCCGGTGCCCGCACGAGCAGCGAGGTCCTTGGCGGATACGACCACCGTCTCGATGAGCACGCCCGGCGCGTCGGGGCGCCGGCGCCCCGCCAGGTGATAGGGGAAGTCGATGCGCTCCACCAGCAGCCCGAGCTCTGACATCGCATGGTCGATGGCGACGAGCGCAGCCTGGTCCCTGCCGGCGCTCGCGCCCGGCGCGAGAACGAGAGCGGAGACGGATTTCACGGCGGTGAATGACCCGTTTGCAGCCCATCGCACGACCAGCGGGGCACGGCCTGGCCCGGGGACACGACACAGTCATGCGGAAAGGACACCGGCACGTCCCTGGCCGCCCATTGCATCACGGCAGTACTTTCGCAGATCCGTCTCCGGCGCACCCCGGCGCACCCTGTAGAACAACGGAGTGAGCGCGCCCGCCAATCCGCCCGCAAACGGAGCGACCCCGGCGGGGGCCCACGGTTTGACCGCCCGGGAGATCGCCGCCGAGCTGAGCGATTCCCTCCTCTTCCCGTCCGCCCTCGAGGTCGACCAAGCGAGTGCTGTCCCCGTCTCCCATCTCGACGCGTTGGCCTCTGCGGGTCTGTATGGCATGGCAGGGCCACCGGACCACGGCGGTCTCGGCCTCGAGCCGGAGGAAGCGATGGAGGTGATCGAGCGGCTCGCCTCCGGCTGCCTCACGACGACGTTCGTATGGCTGCAGCACCATGCCGCCGTGCGGGCGGTGAGCATCGCAGGCGGCGCCGTCGCCGAGCAATGGCTGCGCCCGCTCTGTGACGGGGAGCGCCGCGCCGGCGTCGCCTTCGCGGGTCTGCGCCGCCCGGGTCCGCCCCTGCTCGCGGCCGAGCAGACCGGCGAAAGCTGGGCCATCACGGGAGCCGCCCCGTGGGTGACCGGATGGAGCCTGATCGACGTGATGCTCGTCGCCGCCCGCGTGCCGGCGATGCCGGGGGCGCCGGTGCTCTGGCTCCTCGTTGACGCCGTCGAAGGGCAGGGCTTGTCAGTCGAACGTCTGCGCCTCGAGGCCGTAGACGCCAGTGTCACCGTGCGCGCGGCCTTTGATGGCGTGCAAGTCAGTGAAGACCGCGTCATCGGGATCGAGCCGTTTGCCCACTGGCAGGAGCGCGACGCCGGCGGGCTGCGCCCGAACGGCCACCTCTCCCTCGGCCTCGCCCGGCGGTGTGCGCGTCTCCTCGGGGGCCCTGCAGGACTGGCGATCGGGGAGCTCGTGGTGGAGCGACGCCGTCATCTCGCCGGCGGCGACGTGGGCCAGCTCCCCCGCGCGCGGGCGGAGGCGGCAGAGCTCGCCCTGGCGGCCGCCACCTCGCTCGTCATCGAGACCGGCGGACGCGCCGTCCTGATGGACTCGATGGCTCAGCTGCTCGCTCGCCAGGCCATCTTCCTGCTCGTCTTCGGCCAGACACCGGCGATCAAGTCGGAGCAGCTGCGCCTGCGGGCGAGGCCCTGAGGCAGTCGACCGCCCACAGTAGCTATTGTTAATAGCTAATAAGCTATGTACAGTAGCCTTCATGACCGACAACGACCTCTCCCACCCGCAGTGCACCGCCTACCTCGATCGACCGGGCGGGCGCATCGCCTATGAGGTCGGCGGTGACGGACCCCTCGTCGTGCTCGTCCCGGGTATGGGCGACCTGCGCGCCACGTACCGCTTCCTCGCCCCGACGGTGCGGGCGGCGGGTTACCGGGTGGCCTCCACCGACCTGCGGGGCCACGGCGACAGCGACGCCACGTTCGCCTCCTACGGGGACGCCGAGACGGCCGGCGACATCGCCGCTCTCATCGGCGAGCTCGGCGGGCCGGCGGTGGTCGTGGGCAACTCGATGGGCGCCGGCGCGGCCGCCCTGGCGGCGGCGCAGCAGCCTGAGCTGGTCAGCGGGCTCGTGCTGATCGGCCCCTTCGTCCGTCAACCTCAGGTGGGCGCCGCATCCCGTCTCCTCCTGCGCGTCGCCATGGCGCGCCCCTGGGTTGCCCGCGTCTGGGGGGCCTACCTGCCCAAGCTGTACCCCGGGCGGCGGCCGGCAGACTTCGACCAGTACCGCGCCGAGATCGTCGCCAGCTTGCGCCGTCCCGGCCACGCGAGGGCCTTCTCTCGCACGACGCGAACGAGCCACGCGCCCGTCGAGGCGCGGCTCGGAGACGTGCGGGCTCCGGCCCTCGTCGTCATGGGCGCCCTCGACCCGGACTTCAAGGACCCGCAGGCGGAGGCAGGCTGGATCGCCCGAGCGCTGCGGGCCGAGGTCGTCATCGTGCCAGAGGCCGGCCACTATCCGCAGGCGCAGCGCCCGGACGTCACGACCGAAGCGGTCTTGGGTTTCTTGGGGAACGTGGTCGACCGTGCCTAGAGCGGGGCTCACCGAGGGCCGTGTCGTCGAGGAGGCCGGGCGCCTGGCTGACGAGGTGGGTTGGGAGCACCTCACCCTGGCCGCGCTCGCCGGGCGCCTCGGTGTGCGCCAGCCGTCGCTTTACAAGCACATCGCCGGCATCGACGGGCTCCAGCGCAGCATTGCCATCAGGGCCCAGTCCGAGCTGGCCGACACGCTCGCCCGGGCCGCCGTGGGACGGTGGCGGGGCGATGCCATCGTGTCCATGGCCCATGCCTACCGCGACTGGGCGCACGCGCACCCGGGCCGGTACGCCGCCAGCCAGGGCGCCCCGGCCGTGGGTGACAACGACCATGTGGCCGCCAGCAACGCCGCGGTGCAGGTCGTGGCGGACGTGTTGGTGGGCTTCGGTTTGCACGGTGAGGACGCCATCGACGCCATCCGAGCGTTGCGCTCGGCGCTGCACGGTTTCGTCAGCCTCGAGGCGGCAGGCGGCTTCGGCCTCCCCCTCGACGTCGACCGCAGCTTCGACCGGATGCTCGAGGGAATCGTGATCGCCTTCTCGAACCGGGCCGATCACCCTCGGCGGAACACCCCTGCACGCGGGGGCGCTGCCGAGTGATTCGCCCGGGCGGTCCCGGGTCGGCCACGCCGTGCCGGAGCCTTCAGCCGGTGGGCTCCCAGGTCGCCTCGAGGCCGCGAACGTCACCGTCCTCGTCGAATACGAGGCTGACCTCGATGTACCCGGCACGCCGCAGGTCCTCGTCGAGAATGTCGGCTTGCTCGCCGCCGAGCTCGAGCAGGAGCG
>DASPSK010000440.1:0-2171 GCA_035623975.1 Acidimicrobiales bacterium
CCTCTCGGCCGCCAAGCACGTCTTCGCCGAACGCGGCTATCACACCACGACGATCGCCGACATCGCCAGGCAGGCGGGCCTCTCCTACGGCTCCATCTACTGGTACTACGAGTCGAAGGAAGCCCTCTTCCACGAGCTCATGTCCGCCGAAGCCTCCGCCCTGCGGGCGCACATCAACGGCGCCGTACGCGCCGCCTCGACCGAGGACGGTCCGGCGGCGCCTCTGCGGGCGGCCGTGCGGGCGACCCTCGAGTTCTACGAGGCCGACAGCGCCCTCGTGAAGCTGCTCTTCCGGGATGCGTTCGCGCTCGGGGCGGGTTTCGAGGAGCACCTCTACGCCATCCACGCCTCTTTCGTAGAAGACGCCGAGCGGCTCGTCCTCCTCGCCCAGCGCCAAGGCGCCCTCGTGCAGGGCCCCTCCAAGATGATCGCCTTCGCCATCACGGCCCTCGTCGGCCAGCTGGCGCATCGACGCCTCACGACCGACGACGCCCTGAGTGCCGGCGACGCCGCCAGCTTCGCCGTGGAGCTGCTCCTTGACGGCCTGCGACCCCGAGGCTCGTGCGACAGCCCGGGCGCGCGGGGCACGGCGCCGGCGTGAGCTTGGACGCAGCTCGTACCCCCGTCGTCATCGCAGTCGGCCAGGCCGAGAGCCGGGAGCTCGTTCTCGGGCCACTCGAGCTCGCCGAGATGGCCGCCCGGGAGGCCCTCGCCGCCTCTCCCGGGCTTGCCGCCACCATCGAGCGGGTGACGCTCGTGAACATCCTCTCGAGACGGGCAGGCGTCGCGCCCGCCAGCGCGGTGGCCGAGCGCCTCGGTCTCGGTGCGGTCGCCCGGGAGACGACGAGCATCGGAGGCAACACCCCTCAGGCGATGGTCGAGCGGGCGGCGGCCGACATCGCCCTCGGGCGGCTGCGAGCCACCCTGATCGTCGGCGCCGAGGCGGTCCGTTCGGGACGCCTCAAACCGGCGGGGGCCGAGGCGGCTACGGCGGCGCCGGCGGCTGCGGCTGACGGGAGAGCGCCAGCCCATATCGTCGCACCGCAGCTTCCCGATGCCGTCGTGGGCGGGGACCGCCAGGACTTGTCCGATGAGGAGCGGGCGGCGGGCGTCCTCATCCCCCTCCACGTCTACCCCATGTTCGAGAGCGTTCTCGCCGCCCGCGCCGGCCGCACGCCCGCTCAGCAGCGGGACGTCATCGGGCGGCTGCTGGCGCCGTTCACACAGGTGGCGGCCGCCAACCCACACGCCTGGTTCCGGCAGGCTCGCTCGGCTGAGGAGCTGGCGACGGTGTCTCCGGACAACCGTCTCGTGGCGGAGCCCTACCTGAAGACGATGGTGGCGTTTCTCGCCGGGGCTCAGGCAGCCGCCCTCGTGGTCACGTCCCTCGAGGTGGCGAAGTCGCTGGCTCTTGACGATGGTGCGCTCTTCGTCTGGTCGGCCGCCACCGCCAACGACGTCTGGTTCCCGATGGCCCGACCCGACCTCGGGCACGCGGCCGGCCTCGAGGTGGCAGCCGGGGCCGCACTGGGGGCGGCCCGGGTCGGCGTGGGCGACATCTCCGCCTTCGACCTCTACTCATGCTTCCCGTCCGCCGTGCAGATCGCCGCCAGCACCCTCGGCGTGGACACGGGCGCCGGGCACGGGGCGCCCGTGCGCCCTCTCACCGTCACCGGAGGGCTGCCGTACTTCGGCGGCCCCGGCAACAACTACTGCTCGCACGCCATTTCCGCCATGTTCGAGCTGTTCCGCGCGGGGGGAGCGGTGGCCGGGCGCCTCGGCCTCGTCACGGGCGTGGGCTGGTACCTGACGAAACACTCCGTCGGTGTCTACGGCTCAACCCCCCCGCCCGAGCGGTACCGGCCGCTGGACGCCTCAGCCGCCCAGCGGCGTGTGGATGCCTCCGCACTCCCGTACCTGCCGGCCGGCGAGGAGATCGCCATGGCGGCGAGGGTGGAGGCTTCCACGGTGCTGTACGAGCGGGACGGGACGGCGACGGCGGCGCCGGTCATCGCCACGCTCGAAGACGGACGCCGGGTTGTCGCCTCGAGCGGCGAGGGCGTCGCCGCTGAGGTCGCCGGGACGTTCCTCGTTGGTGCGAGGATTCAGGTGGAGCGCCGGGCCCGGGTGTCCCTCGCCCCCGCGTACCACGTCATCGACCCTCCCGAACC
>DASPSK010000273.1:0-7163 GCA_035623975.1 Acidimicrobiales bacterium
CGACGTAGAGCGTCTGCGTGCCGGAGTCCACCGCCAGGGCGTCCGGGTTCGCCTGCGTGGGGAGCTCACGGGGGGCGCCGTTCGCCATGCAGCCTTCCGATCCGACGTCGCCGTCGGCCACGAAGACGGACTGCCCCTGGGCGGCGGCTTCCTCGAAGATGGTGTTCTCCGCCTTGACGACCGACTCGGGCACGAAGACGTCGCAGCTGAACGGAGCCGACGACCAGCTCGACGAGACGACCTGCGCCTTGTCCTGGGTGACGATCTTGTCGTAGGCGTCCGTCGGACCGACCTCCCCACCGACGGTCTCATAGACGCGCAGCGACGCCTCCGGGGCGAGGCCGATGACCGTCTCGATGTCGAGGGCGGCTTCGGGGGAGAAATCCGCCTCCTTGCCGCCCCCGTCCACGGACACGTTCGTGAGGGACACGTGGGTGCCGTAGCACGACTGGAACTTGGCGATGTCGCTCTTCGAGTACGTCTGCTCCTCGAACAAGGCGATGGTGACTCCCTTGCCGAGGTCACCCTTGGCGAAGACTCCGTCGAAGGAGTAGGCCTGCGCCAGCTGTGTGTCGGTCCAGCCCGAGAAGGCCTTCGCCTCCGCCCTGGCCGTCGCGCACGCCCTCGGAGCACCCGAGGTGGCGATGGTGGGGACGGCCGCCCGTCGCGGGTGGCGGTGGGCAGCGATGGGGCCGGGCGCCGGTGAGGTGACGGTGTCGAGACCGATGATCCCTTGCACGTCTTTCGCGACGATGGCGGGGAGCCGGGGGGCGTCCGTGTTCACGACGGCAGTCGCTGGCGAGCTCCCGCTCGGCTGGCGGTAGAGGCGCAGCGAGACGTGCAGGGCGCGCTCCACGATCCCGACCGTGGCCGTCACCGGGATGATGAGGTGATCCAGTGTGATGGCGCCGGGCGTGAGGCCAGCGGCGCGAAGCTCGGCGGTGACGGCCGCGACGGCGGCCGGCGTAGGCCCGAACAGAGAGGCGAAACGCCCGGCGGGGAGGAAGTGGCGGTAGAGCGGGTTGCCCGGGGTGGAGACGGCCGTGGCGAACGAGCTCAGCGCCGCCGGGTTTCGGGAGTCGAGCACGACGTCGAGCCGGAGGGGCGTGGACGTCGGCGCCGCCCCGAGGAGGTGGTCCTCCGGCGGCACGGCCGGGGCGTTGCCGACCGGAGTGAGGTAGGACGTCAGCACGGCCCGCAGGCGCGGCGCCGGCGAAGCCGCCTGACCGCCGGCCGCGGCCGAGCTGAGAGCGACCAGAGCAGAGCAGACCGCCAGCGTTCCGGTGAGGCGCAACCTCGAGCGGCGGCTCGATCCGCTTGTGACCGTCATCATCTTCCCCCTGCTCGCCCGGGTTGGCGCCGGTGCCGCAGCTACCGTAGCCAACCCGACCCGTTTGCGTCTCGGGGGAAAGGTTTCGCGAGGTTCCGGCCCCTCCGCCTGGGCGCTCGCGAGCGTCTCCAGACGCGACAACGCCTCCGGCGAAGGGGGGTGCCGGAGGCGGTCGCAACGCTTTGGAACAGGCTTCGTAAATTGTCGGCAGCCTTGAGGGGGACTTGAGAAGTTTCTTCTCGGCTCGCTCCGATGCCGCCACCTTCATCATCGACAGGGCGCCCCGAAGGCGCGATTTTCTCGTCGTTGTCTCGGCCCTGGCAAGGCTTCGCTGAACCTGCAGTGCCCGAGACCTCGGCATCGATGCCCGGTCTTGTTGTCCTTCGAGGTGGGCAACGGCCGTTAGGTGCAGCTAACCAACCAGCTTGACTGACGTCGACACCCGGTCCGGGAAGAGAACCGGCTGGTCGTACATGCCGAGCTGATAGTGCTGTCCAGGATCCCAGCTTCCCGTGAAGTCGAGCACGATCGTCGTGGTACCCCCGGCCGGCACCTTCACGAACGCCGAGAAGACGAGACGACCCAGCTCCTGCTGTTCGGTCATGACCAACGGCACCCCGTTCAGGCTCGAGCCATCCACCTCCCATGGCGAGTAGATGGAGACGTACAGCTCGCTCTCGCCTGGAGTCGTGGTCGCCCCGGGTGACGGGTCGATGATTATCGGCGGCAGGCCGGAGGTGGGGCTCAGGTTGTGAAGCTTTAGCGTCAGAACCGCAGTGATCTGGTCAGTTCTTGAGTTGAGAACAGCCTGGTAATCGATCGAGCGACGCAGGTACCAATCGATCTTGTTTCCTTCGGCGTTCTGTGTAACGACGCCGAGGAAGTCACCATCGACGGGGGGCATCGAGCCTGCCACCTGGACGGCCTCGAAGAAGTGCTCTGTTTCCGGGATCTCGCTATACAACAAGAGATGATGGCCGCGAAGTGCCGGCAGCAGGTCGTTTGCCAGCGTCGGAAGCGATGGGAGATTCCGTGTCACGAGGTCATGCCAGAGCAACTTGACGAGGGCTTGCACGAACTCGATCTGGCGTGGATCGCCGCCTCCGAAGTGTATGAACTCCTCGTGGGCGAGGATCACAACTGCGTTCTCCGCATCGACCGGGCCCGGCCATGCGGGCACAAGGATCGGCCCCGTAGCCGCGAGGAAGCCCGCCATGGCAACGGGGTCCAAACTGATAACTCCGTTCACCTTCGTGCCACCGCACTCGGGATAGAGATTGGCGGCGACCTCACCAACTGAGGGGAAGTCTGGTGACATCGGCACGTTCCCCCAGTAGTCCTCGGGTTCGAACTGGCTGTAGCGAGCGAGGTAATCCTCGGGTCCGACGAGGTGTTTGCCAGCTGGGTTGCCGGTCGAATCGAGCTGATCCACCGAGCCGACCTTGGAAAGGATGAGCTTCCCCTCGACGGCGGTGACCACGGCATAGTCCCCGGGGACTCCACCGCTCGCCCGCGACTCGGCCGGGTTCTCGAACAGGACGAGGTATCGCTGAGGACCATCTGCGCCGAGCATGCCCGGAACTGCCCTGGTGGCGAGCAGGGCTATAGCAGCATCGTGCTCGGCTCGAACCAGCTTCTGTACCTCGGTGTCGAGCTTGGCCCTGAGGGGGCTCACGAGCCATGGCGAATGAAACGGCCCGGTCTGGCGTAGCGAGAGCTGGAGCGAGCTGACGTCGGTCGCGAGGACCGGTTCGAGATGCTCGAGCGCCCGGAGGGGGAAGGTGCCGTCGGTGATTCGCAGGGCGTCGACGTTGCCATTCTCCTCGGTCACGGAAGCTGTGCGGGCAAGATCGACCCCGATGGCCGCCGCCACGCGCATAGCTCGTACTTGCTGAGCGACACCCGGTACGAGCTCGCCACCCCGAGCCCACGCGAGGTCGTGAAAGGCCGCAGCGAAGTCTTCACCCGCCGTGACAAACTGTGCACGCGCGACAGACTGATTCCCGCGTTCCACCGAGAGGAGAGCGGTCTCGGTCGCGCGGAGACCAGCCGGCATCGGACTCGTCGACGAGAGTACCGACGCTCCGGCGATCGCCGTCAGGGCGACCGCTGCGAGGAGCGCGACGGCACAGCCTGTGACCACCCACCGGCGAGCCCGTGGAGGTGCGTCCAGCGCGCCCGGCACGAACACGAGCATCGCCGCTCCGGCCGCGAGGAGTGACGGGATGAGAGAGACGTGCGGCCAACCGAACCGAAGTGAAGCCTGGGCGATCACAGCGGCGACAGCCGCCTTCACAGGTGATAGCACCGTCTCTGTCACTCCTCGGGGCTGAAACACCTTCGAGAACGCTTGCCTCGCCGGCGCCGAGCGCCAACCCGCGAGCGAGACTCCGAGCGCGGCGAGGGCGGGAATCGCCGTCGGTTGTCCGAGCGAGCCCAACACGGCCACGATGGACGCTGCCAGTAACCATGACCACCCAGCCGATGCGCCGGCCAGCGCGAGTATTGTCCCAAAGGCTGCCTTTAGGGCCACATCAAAAGGCGAAATCCCAGTTGGCGAGCCGTGTGCGAGGGCACCTGCGATCCCGCTCGCCAGTGCCACGACGAAGAGGACGAGGACAGCGCTCTGCGGTCGACGACCGCGTTGTGTGCTGATTCCAGCCCAACTCGATGTCCGCTCAGCTTCGTTCACCGGCTCCATAATGCTTGCTGACGGGTCATCATCGTTCCGATTCGAGTAAGGGAACGCTCCGAGTGAGTAATACGGACGTCGAGTCGAGGTTGCGCTCGTGCAGAGCTCGATGGGGCTTCGACAGTATGGGCTGCAGGGTACTAGGCTTTCCGTCGCAGCAGCACCAAAGGAGGAAAAATGGTCTCAGTGCGAGGGACTGTGCGCATTTTTGCCGGGTTCATTCTGTCTGCTGGTTTGGTACTCATCGGCTCAAACGTGATGGTCAGCGGCACGGCGTCCGCCTACCCCTTATCTTGCTACCCTCCCGGCTCATCCAGTTGCACGGGAAAGTTGAGCGCGACGCCGAGCACGGTGGCTCGGGGCGGGAAGGTCGCGATCAGCGGAAGAGGGTTCGAGGCTGGAGCAAAAGTCAGTATCAACGTCTGCAGAATCGCAACAGTGCGCACGACGGCTACCTCGACAGGACACGTCAGCGTCCTGATCACGATATCGCTCAAGGCACCGCTCGGTGCATGCAAATTAACTGCGGCGGGTCTCGGTACGAACAAGCAAACTCTCACTCTCACTGCGACGGTCATCGTCAAGCGTGGTTCTAAAACCGTCCTCAAGCTGTTTGCAGCCCAGGTAACCTATGGAGATGAGCAGATCGAGCGCGTGTCAGTGACTGTCTCACCGCTGGCCGTGGGACCGACACCGACCGGAATCGTTGATGTCACCGAGTCGAAGGCGACGCTGTGTGTGATCAAGCTTTCCTCGGGGAAGGGGTCATGCACGCTGTCCGCCAAGCAACTGAAGGTGGGCGTTTACGGCGTCGTCGCCAATTATGGCGGCAGCACGACATATGTCGGCTCAACTTCTTCTACGGAGTCACTCACGGTCGCCAATCGGGCACGTACCAAGCTCAGCTAGCGGCGCGCACCCAGCTCACTTGTCCTTCCCGAGCTTTCTGGCCCATCCGAGCGCATTGTGACCGATCAACCCACGACCGCGTACCTCGCCGTCATCGCCCGTCGAAAGTGGTGGGTGATAGGCCTCACAGTGTTGGCGGTCGTGGCGGCACTCGGCGTGTCGCTCCTCCAGACGAAGAGGTACTCGGCAATCGCGCAGGTACTGGCCGCGTCCAGCGCCAATCTGAGTTCTCCCGGGGCGACGGAGCCACTGACTGCGGGGCAGCTGGCAACTCTCGCGGAACTGGTGCAAAGTCCGCAAGTGGTGAGGCTCGCTGACCGCCAGCCGGGAATGGGTAGAGCCACGGGGACCGTGAGCGCCTCGCTCGTCGGCGCCACGAACCTCGTCGCGATCACCGCTACAAGCCTCCAACCTGGAGAGGCCGCAGTTGTCGCGGATGCCTACGCCTACGGGTTGACGACCTATGAGGAGAGTGTCGCCACTGCCCAGGCTCAAGCCCTAGTTAGCAGCTACCAGAGGAGTCTGACGGCACTTGGGCCGAAGATAAGCGCGGCCCAAGCGAGAAACTCACCGACAGCCAGCCAGCTCCCGACGCTTCTTTCGCAACAAACCTTGCTCGAGCAGGACTTTGCGGGCGCCAAGGCTGCCCTCGCACAAGCAGCTACCGGCATCAGCGTGGCCTCGCTTGCCCAGGTACCGACGTCGCCGAGCTCACCGCGGCCGGTGCTCAATACGCTTCTCGGGCTGATCGTCGGGTTGTTCCTGGGAACTGGAGTCGCATTCGGTCTTGATCACTTCGACGATAAGGTGATCTCGCGCCGCGACCTCGACCTCGTGGTTAGAAATCTGCCGGTGCTCGGGGAGATTCCGTGGGTCAAGTCTTGGAAGCGGCCCGGAAAGACGATACTTGTCTCGCGGTCCGAGCCGACGGCCCCTCCCGCCGAAGCGTATTGGTCGTTGCGGACGGCCGTCATGTTCATCCTGCAGGAGCGTCCGGCTCGGACCATCGTGGTCACGAGCGCCGGGCAGTCCGAAGGCAAAACGTCGACGACCGCGAATCTTGGAGTCGTGTTCGCGCGTGGTGGCCATCGCACAGTCGTAGTCTCCTGCGATCTCAGACGGCCCCGGCTCGCCCGCTTCTTCGAGTTTGCGCCGAAGTTCGGATTTACCTCGGTGCTGCGGGGAGACGTGACGCTCCGCGATGCTGTCCAGGCTGTTCCAGGCGTGGAGAACCTTTGGATACTCGACGCGGGGCCTGTTCCCGTTGACCCACACGAGGCGCTCGGCAGCCGAACGACCAGGGAGATCCTGGGTGAGCTTGCGGACCATTTCGACTATGTGTTGATCGACAGCCCTCCGTTGCTCCCCGTCGCCGACGCGCTCGTCCTCGGACAGATCGCCGAGGCCACGATGCTTGTCGTCGCCGCCGGCCAGACGCGCAAGCGGGAACTCGGCCGGGCCATCGAGATGCTCGAGACGGTCAAGGCGCCGGTTCTCGGCATGGTGCTCAACGAAGTGACCTCGAAGGCGGGCTACGGCTACGCGTATAACGGAAGCTATTCCTACAGGTACGAAGAGCGGCCCGATACCCGCGGTAAGCACAGCACGCACAGCCGGCGCGACAAATTCGTAGTACCGGCGCAGGCGCATGACGTTGCCAAATCCATGTGGCCGGATGGTCTCGGTAAAGACACTTACTCGAACTCGGGATCCACCAATGGTGCCGGAGAAATGCATGATCGACCGCAAACAGGGTCGCTCGCCCCCGAATAACACAACTTCGATGTCCTTCATAGCGGTCGGGCGGATCTCCCGGGCTTACTCTCCGGGTAGCGCTGGCCATCGTGCTGCCCACGGCGCTCCTACCTGAGGGGCGAGCGTCGTTTAACGGGCGCGCCGCGCCTGGCACGCTGAAACCATGTTCGAAGACTGTGACACAGCGCGCGCTAGCGAGGATCGCTTGGACTTGTTGGGGGGTCGCGGATTGGTAACGAACGAAAACAGCCCGAGGTCGGCTCGAGGATTATTTTACTCGTTACGCAATGGGCGAGTCAGAGTTCAGATAGGCCATAAATTCGATTTAGAATCCGTCCATGGTGCGTCCTGAAAGCTGGACCAGACCAGCGGGTGCAAGTCCCGTCCGGGTAATCACCGGAGAGCCCGGTAGCAGGCCCCGGTTCGTCGCCGAGAGGCGGCGGGCTGAGCGGGGCGTCAAGAGCCTCTTCGGAGGGA
>DASPSK010000478.1:0-2025 GCA_035623975.1 Acidimicrobiales bacterium
GCCCGGCCGGGCGCAGCCGGAACGTCACGCCGGCGGCTGTGACGAGCGGGCCGACGTCAGTTGGGGGGGTCCGGCTCTGGCCCTTCGCGGGAGTCGCCGGTGGGAAAGGCACCTTTGACCAGGGCGGTCAGCCAGGGCCGGCGGGGGTGAGGGCGACGGCGTCGACGCCTGCCCCTGCAGGGACGCTCAGGACGGTGGTGCCCGTGGCGAGGTTGATCTCGCTGAGGCGACCGCTGCCCGAGTCGGCCACGAAGGCGGCCCCGACGGCCAGGTCGACGGCGAAGCCGGCGGGGACGCTGCCGGCGGGGTTCGTCGTGATGACGCTCAGAGGGTGCGTCTGCAGCTGCTCGATAAGCCCCGAGGCCGTGACGACATAGGCCGTCGTGAAGCTCGACGAATAAAGGACGTCAGTCGGCGATGTCACGACCACGTCCTGCTCGACCTCGAAATTCGAGACCCTCATCTTGCTCACCATATTCCCGCTCCGGCTGGCGACGAGCACCATCAGCCCGCTGGGTGACACGCTGAGGGCGTCGGGCCCGTCTTGCACCGTCGTGGGGGTCTCCGTCGTGGCCGTGTCGAGGTCGATGGGGGTGACGCTGTCGGACTTGTAGTTGGCCACGAAGGCCACGTCGTCCGGCGTGATGGCCACGGCGTCGGGGCCGGAGCCGACGCCGAGCGTGTTCGTGACGGCGTCCGTGGAGAGGTCGACGAGGCTCACCGTGCCCGCCGACCCGTTGGCCACGACCGCTTCGGTGCCGGCGCTGTTGATGGCGATCGCATCCGGATCGGAGCCGACGGGGATCGGTTTCCCGACGGCCCCGGTGGCTGCAACGATCGGGACGATCTCGTCCTTGGAGCCGATAGCCACCCAGAGAGTTTCCCCGTCGGGAGTGACCGCGACTGCATCCGGATCGCCCGCCAGACGGATCGCCCGCTCGGCCACGACCACGCCGAGTTGGACGGAGGACAGCTCGTTGGCCGAGTAGTCGGCCACGACGAGGGCGGCGTCGCCGCCGGTGAGGGCGGCGGCCAGGGCCCCCGCGGGCACGGCCACAGCCGGTCCGAGCTGCAGCGATGGCACGGACACGGGCACGATCGAGCTTGCGTGGAAGTTCGTCACGTAGGCCGTCTGGCCGTTCGAGGCCATGACGATGCTCGTCGGCTCCTTGCCCACATAGATGCTCGTGCCGACCTGGTTGTTCGTCAGCGAGATGGGAGTCACCCGTCCGGAGCCGTAATCGGCCACGAGGGCCATCGTGCCGTCCGGCGTGATGGCCACGCCGTCGGGGTCGGTGCCGACCTTGAGGGCCGCCGAGGGCGCGTAGGAGCTGAGGTCGACCGGGGTGACCGTGGCGGATGCGAAGTTCGCCACGTAGGCGAAGTCCCCGTTCGGGGTGACGGCGAGGGCGTCCGGCCTCGACCCGACGATCACCTGGTGGAGGACGTGACCCTTGGGGAGGCTGATCGCCAGGAGCCGCCTGCCGAGGAATTCGGCGACGTAGGCGACCGTCCCGTTCGGAGACAGCGCGATGGCGGTGGGTCCTTCGCCCCCCTGGAGCGGCTTGCCGGCGCGGCCCGTGGCGAGGTCGATCGGGACTACCGAGTTCGAACCAAAGCAGGCGACGTAGGCCGTCGAGTTGCTCGGTGAGATGGCGATCCCGTCCGGGCTCCTGCCCACGGCGATGGCCTTGCCCGCCTTCATCGTCCCGAGATGGATCGGCGTAACGGTGTCGGCGGAGTAGTTGGCGACATAGGCGGTGTCCGTGGCCGTGTCGACGGCGATGGCGTCTGGAGTCTGCACCCGGACAGAGGCGGCGAGGGCGTCGCCATCGAGATCGATCGGCGTCACCCCCGCGTCGGCATGGTCGAGCACCCAGGCAAAGCCGCTCACGCCGAGGGTCTGGGGTGGGAATGCCGGCGTCAGCTGGGAGTGGTTCCCGAGCGGGCGCGAGGCGGCGGGCGCAACGGGCGAAGCGGCCGCGTAGGCAGAGCTCGCGAGGGCGAGCACAGCCGCCACGGTTG
>DASPSK010000280.1:0-4330 GCA_035623975.1 Acidimicrobiales bacterium
GTTTGCTCGCGTCCGGGCGCGACGCCGACATCTTCGAGTACGGACCGGGCTTGGTGCTCCGCCGCTCCCGGGCGGGCCAGTCGCTCGCCCTCGAGGCGAGGACGATGGAGTACGTCCGCTCCCACGGCTATCCGGTCCCGGCGGTCGATTCGCTCAGCGACGACGGGAACGATCTCGTCATGGAACGCCTCCAAGGCCCGTCCATGCTCGAGGCGCTCGAGCGCCGCCCCTGGAGCTTGCAGCGATGCGCCTCGATCTTGGCCGACCTCCACCACGAGCTGCACGAGCTGGCGGCGCCGGCATGGGTGCCGGCGGCGCCCTGCGGCGAGGGAGACCGTCTGCTCCACCTCGACCTGCACCCCCTCAACGTGATCATGACGGGCCGGGGCCCGGTCGTGATCGACTGGCCGAACGCCGTGCGGGGCGATCCGGCCGTCGACGTCGCCCTCACGTGGGCCCTCATGTCCTGCGGGGAGATCCCGGGCGGGAGCTTGAAGGCCGCCCTCCTCGGTCGCTTCCGCACCAGCCTCGTGGAGGGCTTCCTGCGGCACTTCGACCTCGGTCCTGTGCGCGCCTGCCTCCTCGAGGCCGTGACCTGGAAGGTGCGGGACCCCCACTTGAGCAAAGGGGAGCAGGCCGCCATGCGCGCCCTCGCCGGCCGGGAAGCCGACTAGTCCCTCGCCCGCACGTGCACGTCCGCGTGCGGAGTCTCGTAGCCGCCCTCGGCCCCCGCCTCAGCTGAGGCTGAGCGAATCGCCCTTCTCGTCGACGCCGACGTGCACCGTGTCACCTTCGGAGAAGCGCCCTTCCAGCAGCGCCACCGCCAACGGGTCGCCGATGGATCGCTGGATCACCCGCCGGAGCGGGCGGGCACCGAACGCCTCGTCGTAGCCGTGGTCACCGAGCCAGATCTTGGCGGCGTCGGAGACCTCGAGGCTGAGGCGCCTGCCCTCGAGGCGCTTTTGCAGCAGTCGGAGCTGGATGTCGACGATGCGAGTGAGGTCGTCGCGGGTGAGCGAGCGGAAGCGCACGATCTCGTCGATGCGGTTGACGAACTCCGGCTTGAAGACGGAGAGGGGATCGCCCTGCAGGTTCGAGGTCATGATGAGGACGGTGTTGGTGAAGTTCACGGTCCGGCCCTGCCCGTCGGTCAGGCGCCCGTCGTCGAGCACTTGCAAGAGGACGTTGAAGACGTCCGGATGGGCTTTCTCGATCTCGTCGAGGAGGACGACGGCATAGGGGCGCCGGCGCACCGCCTCGGTCAGCTGGCCTCCCTCTTCGTAGCCGACGTAGCCGGGAGGGGCGCCGACGAGGCGGGCGACGGTGTGGCGCTCCTGGTACTCGCCCATGTCGAGGCGGATGACGGCCCGCTCGTCGTCGAAGAGGACCTCGGCGAGCGCCCGGGCGAGCTCGGTCTTGCCGACGCCGGTCGGGCCGAGGAAGAGAAACGACCCGATCGGGCGGTTCGGATCCCCGAGGCCCGCCCGGCTCCGCCTGATGGCGTTGGCGACGGCCGTCACAGGCTCGTCCTGGCCGACGACGCGGGCGTGCAGCAAATCCTCCAGGTGGACGAGCTTGGCCATCTCGCCCTCGACGAGGCGAGAGACGGGCACACCGGTCCAGCGGCTCACGACCTCGGCGACGTCCTCAGGGTCCACCTCCTCCTTCAGCATCTTCTGGGTGGACTGCAGCTCCGCCAGCTTCGCCGTGGCCTCTTCGATCTTGTGCTCCAGCTCGGGCACCCGCCCGTAGCGGATCTCCGCCGCCTTGGCGAGGTCACCCTCGCGCTCGAACCGGTCCGCCTCGCCCCGAGCCGCCTCCACCTCGCTCTTGAGCGAGCGGATGGCGTCGATGGCCGCCTTCTCCGCCTGCCAGTGAGCCGTCATGGCGGTCTGCTGCTCGCGCAAGTCGGCCAGCTCGGTCTGCAGGCGGGCGAGGCGCTCCTTCGAGGCGGGGTCCTCCTCCTTGGAAAGGGCCATCTCCTCGATCTCGAGCTGGCGGATGCACCGCGAGACGATGTCGAGCTCGGTCGGCATGGAGTCGATCTCGATGCGCAGGCGGCTGGCCGCCTCGTCGATGAGGTCGATCGCCTTGTCCGGCAGGAAGCGCCCGGACACGTACCGGTCCGAGAGCACGGCCGCGGCCACGAGGGCGGCATCTTGGATGCGGACACCGTGGTGGACCTCGTAGCGCTCCTTCAGCCCGCGCAAGATGGCGATGGTGTCGGCCACCGAGGGCGGGTTCACCATGATCGGCTGGAAGCGTCGCTCGAGAGCGGCGTCCTTCTCGATGTGCTTGCGGTACTCGTCGAGGGTCGTGGCGCCGATCATGCGCAGCTCGCCCCGGGCGAGCATGGGCTTGATCATGTTGCCGGCGTCCATGGCGCCCTCGGCTGCGCCCGCCCCGACGATGGTGTGGAGCTCGTCGATGAAGGTGATGATCTCTCCCTCGGCGTCGGAGATCTCCTTCAGCACGGACTTCAGGCGCTCCTCGAACTCGCCCCGGTACTTCGCCCCGGCCACCATGGAACCGAGGTCGAGGGCGACGAGGCGCTTGTTCTTCAAGCTCTCCGGCACGTCGCCTTCGACGATTCGCTGGGACAGGCCCTCGACGATGGCCGTCTTGCCGACGCCGGGCTCGCCGATGAGGACGGGGTTGTTCTTCGTGCGCCGCGAGAGCACCTGGACGACGCGGCGGATCTCCTCGTCCCGGCCGATCACCGGGTCGAGCTTGCGCCGCCGGGCGAGGTCGGTGAGGTCCTGGGAGTAGCGCTCGAGGGCGCGGTACTGCTCCTCCGGCTCCTGGGTGGTGACGCGGTGGCTGCCCCGGATGTCGCGAAGGGCCGTGAGGAGGGCGTCTCGGGACACGCCGAGCTCGTCAGCCATGGCGAGGAGGAGGTGCTCGACGGACAGGTACTCGTCGCCCATCTCGGCCTGCGCCGCCTCGGCGCGCTCGAAGGCCTGCATCATCTCGCGCGAGAACGACGGCTCTCCGCCCCCGTAGGCCTTCGGGAGGCGGCCGAAGACTTCGTCCAGGCGGTTCCGCACCGCCAGCGGCGAGATGCTTAGCTTGTCGAGGAGGGGGATGGTCACGCCGCCGTCCTGGCCGAGGGCGGCGTAGAGGAAGTGCTCCGGGGTCACCTCGGCGTGGTGGAACTGGCGGGCGAGGGCGATGGCGTCCCGCGCCGCCTCCTGCGTCTTCTTCGTCCAGCGGTTCGGATCGAATGCCATGTCAGTCAGGGAGTCCTTGTGGTCGTCGGTCTCGTCTCAGCCTCGAGGTGCGCTCCGCCACTTGGCAGGCAGCCGGCTCTTCGACACCGGCACGAGGTCACGGCGGTAGAAGCGGTGCGTGCGCACGACGGTCTCCTGGGCCTCCAGGCGAACGCGATCGAGCTCCTTCGTCAGTCGCTCCAACTCTGCCTCGAGGGCGAGGATGCGCCGAACCCCCTCGAGGTTGATGCCGGCGGCCGTCAGATGCTGGATCCGCCGCAGCTGGACGATGTCGGCCTCGCTGTAGCGACGGATGCCGCCGAGCGTCCTGGCGGGGTCGAGAAGACCTTTTCGCTCGTAGATGCGCAGCGTCTGCGGGTGCACGCCGGCGAGCTCGGCCGCGACCGAGATGACATAGACCGCCCGCGTGCTCACCTCGGCCTGGCCGTCGGCGCCGGCGTCGCCGTTGTCGCTCATGACTCTCATACCTCGGTCAACAGCTCGCGCCGGGGCGACTCCGTCGTGGCCCGGGCGAGGGCCTCGACGGCGGCGCGCTGCTCGTCGTTCAATGTCGGCGGGACGTCGACCTCGACGGTGACGAGGAGGTCGCCCGTCGTCGAGCCACTCTTCACGCCTCGTCCCTTTACGCGAAAGGTCTTTCCGCTCGGCGTGCCGGGCGGTATCCGCAAGGTCACCGGGTCCTCGAGCGAGGGCACGGTGATATCAGCTCCGAGGGCGGCCTCGGCGAAGGTGAGCGGCACCCGCAACGTCAGGTTCTTGCCGCGGCGCCCGAAGAGCGGGTGCCGGTCCACGTGCACGACGACATAGAGGTCGCCCGGCGGCCCCCCGTTCTCGCCCGGCTCTCCACGGCCCTTCACGCGGATGCGTTGGCCGTCCTCGACGCCGGAGGGTATCCGCACCTTGACCTGTCGCTGCCGCTGCTCGAGTCCGGTGCCCTGGCAGGCGGGACAGGGGTCGACCACCTTTGTGCCACGGCCCTGGCAGTCGGGGCAGGGTGACGACAGGGAGAACATGCCCTGGTTGTCGTTGAGCACTCCGAGGCCGCCACACCGCTGGCACACGACCGGCGCCGTCCCCGGCCGTGAACCCGAGCCGGCACA
>DASPSK010000296.1:0-13609 GCA_035623975.1 Acidimicrobiales bacterium
CGCCCCCCGCATCGAGATGTCCGGCTGCTCTGCCCGCATGCTCGACCGGGTGGAACAGGCGCTCGGGGCGGTCGGGCAGAGCTGACGAGCGCCGAGCTGACGAGCGCTGAGCTGACGGGCATCGCCGACTTCGAGGAGATCGTCGGCCGTGAGCACGTGCTCACGGACCCCGACGTCGTCGCCTCCTACGTCGTCGACTGGACCGGCCGCTACCGGGGTCGATCGCCCGCCGTGGTCCGTCCCGGCTCGCTCGGGGAGGTGGCCGCCGTCGTCGCCGCCTGCGCCGAGGGCGGTATCGCCCTCACGCCCCAAGGCGGCAACACCGGCCTTGTCGGCGGCTCCGTCCCGCTCGCAGGCGAGGTGGTGCTCAGCCTGACTCGCCTGAGGACGCTCGGCCCCGTCGAGGGCGTCGCCGGCCAGGTCACGGCGGGCTGTGGTGTGAGCATCGGCGAGCTGCGGCACGCGGCGGCGGCTTGTGGCTGGGCCTACGGTGTCGACCTTGCCAGCCGCGACTCGGCAACGGTCGGGGGCACGATCGCCACGAACGCCGGTGGCCTCCGGGTCATCCGATACGGCGACACCCGCGCTCAGCTGCTCGGCGTCGAAGCCGTGCTCGGCGACGGCTCTGTCATCTCGCACCTCGGCGGCCTGTGGAAGGACAACACGGGCTACGACCTGAGCCGACTCCTGTGCGGCAGTGAGGGCACGCTCGGGGTGGTGACGGCAGCCCGCCTGCGGCTGGTGCCGCCCGCACCCGAACGGGCCGTGGCCCTCCTCGCCTTCACCGACGTCGGACGGGCCGTCGGAGCCGCCGCCGCCCTCCGCCGCTGGGTGGGTCTGCTGGAGGCGGTGGAGCTCTTCCTCCAAGCCGGCCTTGAGCTCGTGTGCTCGGAGTTCAGCCTGCAGCCGCCCTTCCCTGAGGCTTTTCCGGCGTACGTGCTCGTGGAGGCGGCCGCCTCGGTCGACCCGACGGATGCGCTCGCGGAGGCCGTGTCCTCCCTGGAGGGCGTAGGGGACGTGGCCCTGGCGACGAGCTCCTCGCGCCGGGCGACGTTGTGGCGGTACCGGGAAGCCCACACGGAGGCGATCGCACGAGTCGGTGTCGCTCACAAGCTGGACGTGGCCGTACCGCTCGAGCGCCTCGGCGAGCTCGTGGGGCGCGTGCCAGATGTGATTGCGGGCGTGGCTCCTTCCGCTCGCGTGTGGCTGTTCGGCCATGCCGCCGACGGCAACCTCCATGTGAACGTCACCGGCGTGGAACCTTCCGACGACAGGCCGGACGGCGCCGTGCTCGAGCTCGTTGCCGAGCTGGGCGGTTCGATCAGCGCCGAGCACGGGATCGGGGTCGCCAAGCGCAACTGGCTGCGGCTGAACCGCTCGTCGTCTGAGATCGCCGCCATGCGGGCGGTGAAGGCCGCCCTCGACCCGGCGGGCATCCTCAATCCGAACGTGCTCATCTGAGCCCGAAGCGGCGCGCGGCCGTGAGTTTTCGTCTCAGCTCGAGGCCGCGCACCGAGCCATGGCGTCGGCGAACACGGCAGCTCGATCCTTGTAGTCGCGAAACTGGCCGAAGCTCGATGCGGCCGGTGACAGCAAGACGACGCCGTTGTCGCCCCGCCTCGCCCAGGCGTAACCGAGCTGTACCGCTGAGCCGAGCGCCTCGCACTCTGTCACCTCGATGCTCGCACCAAGGCGCCGGCGAATTTGCGCGGAGATGCGCTCGCCGTTCTCCGGCACGGTGAACACGGCGACAGCACCGTCCTCCGCTGCCTTCGCCCTCTCCGCCAGCGTCTCCGCCAGGGGGCTGTAGTCGATGCCGCGGTCGTGCCCGCCGACGATGAGGGCGACACGTTCGCGCCGGTAGGCCTCGAGCGCGGCCACCGTAGGCAACACGTTCGTGGCCAGGCTGTCGTCCACGAACCGCACCCCCGCGACGGTGCCGATCGTCCGCAAGCGGCTGGCGAGCCCTTCGAAACCCTTGGCTGCCCTCGCCAGGGCGTCTACGTCCTCGGCCTCTGGGACCCCGAGGCCGAGGAGGCACGCCCGGGCGATCATGGCATTTCGACGGTTGTGTGCTCCCGGGAGCCCCAGAGCCTCCAGCCACTTGCCGCCGAGTTTCTGCTCCTCGCCGCCGACCCATCGAACGCGAGGACCCAACTGCGCAACCCGCTCACGCAACAGCGGGCTGTCACCGTCAGCGACTGTGAGGTCGGCTCCCGGCTGGCTGCAGGCCGACAGCTTGTCCCGGAAGTACTCCTCGAGGCCGCCGTGCCAGTCGAGGTGGTCAGGGCTGAGGGACGTCACGGCGACGACCGGAGGCGAGACGGCGAGGTCGGTCGCCTGGAAGCTCGAGACCTCGATGATGGCGTAGTCGTAGTCCCTCGGCAGGGAGGGGTCGTACGGCACCACGCCGATGTTGCCGGCAACGACTGTTCGGTATCCCAACTGCTCGAGGACGTGGCCGGCGATCGCGGTCGTGGTCGACTTGCCCTTCGTCCCAGTGATGACGAGGACGCGATCGAGGGGCGCCTCCTGCATCCACAGGCCGAGCCCGCCGACGACGGGCACTCCGGCGGCTTCGAGGCCGGCGACCTCTGGACGGCGCCTGCGCACGCCCGGGGTCTTCACGACGACGTCACAGGTCTGCAGCGCCGCCAGCCCTCCGTCGGCGAGGGCGAGCACCTCCTGGCCGAGCACTCGTATGGGCGGGGGGTCGTCCTCGACGATGACGAGATCGGCGCCGAGCTCGATGAGGCGTTGCAGGTTGGCCGTTCCCTCGACCCCGAGACCCCAGACGCCGACGCGGGCGCCCGAGAGGTCAGACCAGCAGATCGCCGGGCGCGTAGGCATCGGGGATGAAGTGCTGGCCGGAAAGATGCAGCAGCCTCGAGAGCGTCGCCGGCTCGTCGGGCAGCTCAGCGAGCAGGCGGTGCATGAGGGCGTTGTCGCGGCGGTCACCCCGCCGGGCCGTGAGCCGCAGGGCGGCGCGGCATTCGGCAGGGTCACCGACGCAGTCGAATGGTTTCGGGGCGGACGAAATGGCCAGGAGGGCGCGAAACCGTTCGGCCAGGGAATCGTTGGCGAGCGGCTCGCGCCCGTCGAAGATCTCCCCCAGCCGGGGGCGATCCATGAATGGGGCGAGCATGAGATCGACGAAACAGCACTTGTCACACTCGCCGCACCAGTGGTCCAAGCGGAGCGCCGGGTTGACGTAGAAGGCTCGGTTGCAGCTGCGGAAGACGGCGTGGTACCTCGTGAGGGAGGCGAAGTGCCGCGCCACCCACAGCTCGGAGGCCGAGCGGAGGAGGGAGAAGTACTCGACGGGCACGCAGCTGCGGGCAAGTGCGCCCCGAAAGGCCGTCTCGAAGGCAACACCCTTCGACCACTGGTGGTTGACGACGCGGTCGCCGACGAAGACGTCGTTGCCGGCCGAAGCGGAAGCCTCGTTGGACATGACTACGGCGTCGCGCCCGTGCAGGAGGGCTGCCAGCACGGCGATGGCAGAGATCATTCCCGTCACCGGGACGTGCCCGTTGAGGTAACCGAGCTGGCGAGACTGCAGGATCCGCCCGTCGAGCTCCCGCTCGGCGCGAAGGATCGGCAGGCCGGTCACGGCGGCAGGCGCCTCGATAGCCGCGTAGCGGTCGCCCGCCTTGCTGACGACGAAGAGGGCGATCTCCTCGCCGACGTCGCCTCCGCCTCCGCCAAGACGCTCGCGGAGGAGCTCGGTCGTCACGATGGAGTCGATGCCCCCCCCGAAGGGGACGAGGGCGCGAAGCTCTCCCACAGAACTGGGGGCCCGATCGGCCCTGGCCGTAGGCGCCGGCCCTGCCGTAGCGGTGGGCGCCGACCCTGTCGTAGCCGACGGCGGCATTGTCGCCGACCCTGTTGTAGGCGACGGCGACATTGTCGCCGACGACGCCCTGATCTCGAGCCCGCAGAGGTCGATGCCGTTTCGGTAGGCGAACTCGCCCAGCCCGTCGATGTAGCACTGGCGGAGGACCTCGACGTCCGGCTCCGCCAGGGCGATCCCTCCCAGATCCACGAGCGGTGGCGCCCCGGCCTTGTAATAGGAGAGGCCGAGGAGGAGGAATACCCACCGAGCGGCTGCCTCCACGCCGGGGAGCTCCCATGCCTTGGGGTCGACCCCGTCGAAGCCGACCCGCTCGACGAAGACCTGCCTGTCGAGGCGGTAGTGGCAGCGCAGCTCCCCGCGCCGACGGTCCACCTCGAGCTCGCTGTAGGCGAAGCGTTGCGCCCGGGACCGCCCGGCCCACGCAGACGTCGGGGTGTTGCTCACGAAAGCGGGTTGAGGCGCACGAGAATTGAGTTGCGTCCGCAGGGACGGGCGGCGCGGTCGCTGAAGAAAGAAACGCCACCGCTCGGGACGCCGGCGAGGAGGACGCGCTCCGGCCGTACGCCGGCTTCGACGAGAACTCGCTGATTCGCCCTCCACAGGTCGAACAGGTAGGTGCCTGCAGGGCCGTCGGGATCCGGGCGGAGCAGGTCGTCAGTCTGACCGCCGAAGCATTCCCTCGCCTCCTCCATCACCTCCGCCCCGACCTGGTACCGGTCGGGGTGGATGGCAGGCCCGATGGCGGCGACGATCTCGTCAGCCTTGGCGCCGAGTCCCACCATGGCCTGCACGGCCGCTTCCGCCACCCGGAGCAGTGTCCCGCGCCAGCCGGAGTGCACGGCGCCGGCGACGTGCGCCAGGGGGGAGTAGAGGGCGATAGGGACGCAGTCCGCCACCATCATGGCGAGGACGGGCCCGACATCGGCTGTCACGAGGGCGTCGACGGCGTCGAGCGCCGTGCCGAGAGTCGTGGTGCCACGGCCACGATCGGACGCGGTCACCACGGCCACGCCGCGGCCGTGCGTCTGGTTGCAGAACACGAGGTCGTCGAGGCTGGCGCCGATTGCCCGGGCGGCCCGTCGGCGGTTCTCGATCACGAGGGTGTCGTCGTCACCGACGTGGAGGCTCAGGTTGAGGCTCTCGTACACCCCGGCCGAGACGCCGCCCTGGCGCGTCGTCATCACGACGTCGACACCGAGAGCGTCGAAGGCAGGCCAGGTCATGACCTCGATGCCGCCGGTGACGCGCCAGGCCGCCACCTCGACGGACAGCGGTTGCATAGTCGCAGGTTAGCGGCCTAGGGCGCGAATCTCAGACCGCCGTCCAGCTCGCCGAGAGGTCGTTCGGGTCCTGCGAGACAGCCCGGCCCTCTCCGGCGAGTTTCCGCAGGTGCGCCCATACAGAGAAGCGGGCGATCGGGTGAAGCGCCTCGGGCACGTCCGTGTAGACGTCCCCGACGATCTCCTCGACGACGGCGTCACCTCGGTGACGAAGCGAGGCAAGGACGGCTGCCTCCCGAGCGAGACGGTGATCCAGGTAGCCCTGGATCATCTCTTGAGGCTCGGGCATCAAGGGGCCGTGTCCGGGGGCGATGACCGTGAAGGGCGGGTCGAATCTGAGCAACCGCTCGAGGGAGGCGAGGTAGGCGTCCATGTCGCCATCCGGCGGCGCGATGACGACTGTGGATCCGCCCATGATGTGGTCGCCTGAGAACAGGACCTGTGCGTTCGCCCCGTCCTCTTCCTGCGTGGCGACGACATAGCAGAGATGGTTCGAAGCGTGCCCAGGGGTGTACACCGCCCGCAGGAGCACGTCACCGTCTGTCACCTCGCTGCCCTCGCGCAGGGTGGCCTGCGGCTCGAAACCGTCCCTCGCTCCGTACCCGAGCAGCCGGGCCCCGGTGCGGTCGGCGAGCGAAGCGGCGCCGGGGGCATGGTCCGGATGCGTGTGCGTGACAACGATGGCGCGCAGTCGGCTTCCGGCGGCTCGGACGATCGCCTCGAGATGGCCGTCGTCGTCGGGGCCGGGATCGATGGCGACAAGAGCATCGTGGCCGATGAGGTACGTGTTCGTGCCCGGCCCTGTCATGATCGACGGGTTCGGTGCCGTCACACGCATGATGCCTGGCAGCAGGGTCACGGCCACACCGGGGACCGGGGCGGCGAAGACGGTCCCGCTGCCCGCCTCAGCCACGGGTGAAGCCGCCAGGCCGACCGAGGCCCCCGTCGCCGGCCCCGACCCGTTTGGGCGGGGCCGGGGGGTGGATCGGCTGCGGCCGATCGGGAAACGGCACACCCGGCGGCAGGCCCGTGGCGTCCTCGTAGCCTTCGTCTCCGGGCAGGACGATGCGCACTCCCTCGCCCTCGACGGTGATCCGCGGCAGGATCGCCGGCACTTCGGCCGCCGCCGCCGCCGCCATGAGCTCGCCGGCGCGGTCGAAGCGACCGATCGCCTCGAGGTTCTTCATCGTGGGGAACATGAGGTCGAGCTCACCGGCGCGGTGCCGCTCCAACGCTGCCGCCGGCTCGATCCAGGTGCTGGCAACGACCTCGGAATCGTCGTGCAGCGCCTCTTGGCCCTCCGGCACGACACCTACGAAGAACCTCGTGTCATAGCGCCGGGGCGCTCCTTCCGGGGTGATCCAGTGGCTGAAGTAGGCGACGCGGTCGAGGTCGAGTGCGAGGCCTTCGCTCGCGCAGATGTCGACCAGGCGCGCCTCCCCGCTGTTCAGCCGGCGCCGGTGTTCGCCAAAACGCCTCGCCACCTCCGCCTCGGCGAAGGAGAGAGGCTCCCCACCCCGCAGCGCCAAAAGAATGCCGGCTTCCTCGAAGCACTCCCGCACGGCGGCGACGAAGAAGCTCCTGCCGCCCAGGCCGATCCCGAGGATCCTGCTTGCCTCGGCGTCTTCTCGGCCGGCGCAGTATCGGGCGATGTCCGCCCCACCGTCGGCGGGGTCCACGGCACCACCGGGGAAGAGGTGAGCCCCCGCCACCCAACCCGACCGGGGGTTGCGCCGCAGCATGAGGACCTGCATGCCGGTGCTACCTGCTCCGTCGCTCATGTCCCGTACCAGCATGATGGTGGCCGCATCCCGGGGCACGAGCGGCGAGCTCATGGCGCCACGGTACCGCCCACGGGCGACGGGGACCTCAGGAGGCGGCGAGCAGCCGGAGGTGGGAAGCGACGACGCGCCCGAAGGCGACAGGGTCGGCGAACGGCCATCCGTGGTTGCCGCTCACGACCGTTCCTTCGCAACCGACGGCGATGCACTGATCGTCGAAACACGCCTTCGTCACCACCCGGTCGCCCTCTGCCCAGACGACCGAGATGGGGATCCCGAGCTCGGAGACCAGCTTCAGCTCGGCTCGGATGTCGGAGCGCACGGTGATGTGGGCGGCGAGACCAAGGCTCGGGAGGTGCCAGACGAGGTTGTGACCGAGGTCGCGCAACACCGACGTCGCCGCCGAAGGGAACTCGCTCAGCGGGAACTCGTGCAGGAGGTGAAGCGCCCAGTCCCACAGCGGGCGCTCGGCCAGCGTGCGCTCCGAGTCCTCGTGCCGCGACCAGGTGGCGCCGGTGGCGGCGTCGACGAGCACGAGGGAGGCAACGCATTCCGGGGCGTCATGAGCGAGGCGGGCGCTCACGGCGCCGCCGAAGGAATGCCCGACGACGTGGACGGGGGCGGCCGGCAGCTCATGTAGCTCCTGCACCTTCAGCAAGAAACCCCGCAACGACTTGGCGAACGACTCGAGGTTCACCCGGTCGAGGCGGAGGTCCGAGCTCCTCCCGAATCCCGGCAGATCCGGTACGAGGACGCGAAAGCCGTGCCCGGCAAGCTCTCGGGCCGCCCGTTTGTAGGAGGAGTGGGCGACGCCCCAGCCGTGCACGAGCACGACCGTGGGGCCTGCTTCGCCCTCCGCGCCGCAGCCCACGACCTCCCCGTAGCCAAAGCGGCGCCCCTCGACACGGCACGACCGCTCCCGCACCGGGAGCACGTCGGTCGTTCCCGCCGCCAGCGGCAGCAGGTGCATCCCACTGGCCAAGAGCCGTCCCCCCCGGAACATCACTCGCATCCTACCCCCCTTCCGATGAAATGTAACGTGTTATCAAAACGACCGTGACCTGCGACTTAAGCCCGTTCCGGGGCGCGAAGGTGCCAGGGGGACTGACGAGGTCGTTTCAATCGGACAGGGTCAGGCGAGGTTCGAGACGGGTCCCGCCACACGGTCGAGGAGCTGCTTACGCTCGGCCTCGTTCAGGCCGCCCCAGATCCCGTGCGGCTCGCGAATCCGGATGGCGTACTCGAGGCAGTCGGGGCGAACGCAACAGGATCGGCAGATCGTTTTGGCGGAGCGTTCGCGGATGAGCCGCTCTTCTTTGCGCTCGACGTGAGACGGCGGAAAGAACACGACCGCATGCGGACCCCGGCACGCGGCTCGCGCTTGCCACAACTCTTCACCTCGATTGGCGACCACGTTGCCCCTCCTACGCACTCGGCAAGCGATACCCGGATCCATCGCCGGCGTCCCATCGGGCAACGCCCACTGCGCCCCATGATCGCTGAGCCCTGCCCCCAAGCAGCCGGAACCATCGCTCGCGGGCCTGTTGCCAGGCCCACTGACGGCACCCTACCCGGCAACATGTCGGGAAACAAGAGGTGAACTTCAGGAGATCGCCGGTAGTGTCCCCGCCGATGGAGCGGGCACGGTTCTTGCGCCAGAGCAGGGTTCTTGTCGTCGGTGGCAAGGGTGGGGTGGGCAAGACGACGGTCACCGCCGCGCTTGCTCGCATGGCGGCCGACGCCGGGCTCGACGTGCTCGTGCTCGGCCTCGACGACGCCGGCGCTCTGCCGGTGCTCTTCGGGGCCGACGTCACTTTCGGCTATGACGAGGTCCCGCTCTACAGCGGTACGGCCGGGCGGGTGCGCGGACGGGTGATCACGCCCGACGACGCTCTGCTCGAGTACCTGATGGATCACGGCCTGCGGAGGGTGGCCAAGCGCCTCGTCTCGACCGGTGTCCTCGATGTCGTGTCGACGGCGATCCCGGGGATCCGCGAGATACTCGTTCTCGGCAAGGTGAAGCAGCTGGAGCGATTGGACACAACCGATCTCCTCGTGCTCGACGCTCCAGCTACCGGCCACGCCGTGCGGTTCCTCACGAGCGCCAACGGCCTCTTGGACGCTGCCCGTGGCGGTCCGCTGCGCACGCAGGCCGCTGAGGTCGTCGAGATGTTGCACGACCCCGTGCGACTGCAAGTGCTCCTCGTCACCGTAGCTGAGGAGACCCCGGTGAACGAGCTCGTGGAGACGGCGTTCCGGCTCGAGGACGAGGTGGGCGTGATGCTCGGGCCTGTCGTCGTGAACGCCTGCTACCTGCCCGCAGCCGGCGTCGGGGAACGTTGGCTCGCCGATCCGGAGGTGCTCGCCGCCGCGGCGGGGGAACCGCCGATGAGGCTGGGAGAGGCGAGTGCGTTGAGGAGGGCGGCGGGGTTTCGCGCCGGAAGGGAAGCAGTTCAGTCCGAGCAGCTCGAGCGGCTGAACGCCGAGCTGCCGCTTCCTCAGCTGCGGCTGCCGTTCGTGTTCAGCGACGACATCGGACCCGAGCAGGTGGCCGAGCTCGCCGAGGCCATCGGTCGGGCGATCGAAGAGCTGGATGAGCGGCAGCTGCAGTCGGCGCTGGCGACCACGCCGGCGAGCGCGGACGCCCCGGCCGCCGGCGCGCCTACCTCGGCACCCGTGCCTTCGGCCGCGAGCGCGCCTTTCGCGGCACCGGAGCCCCCGGCCGCCGGCGCGCCTCCCGCGGCACCGGAGCCCCCGGCCGCGAGCGCGCCTACCGCGGCACCGGAGCCCCCGGCCGCGAGCGCGCCTCCCGCGGCACCGGAGCCCCCGGCCGCCACGCAGCCTCCAGCTGCGGCGGCTTCGCCGTGAGCACGGGCACCGATATCGGTCCGCTCCTGCGGGAGCGGTCGATCATCATCTGTTGCGGGTCGGGCGGCGCCGGCAAGACCACGACCTCTGCAGCCGTCGCCCTGGCGGGGGCGTTGGCGGGTCGCAGGGCCTGTGTCGTCACGATCGACCCGGCTCGCCGGCTGGCCGACGCCCTCGGCGTCGGGGTGCTCACGAATGAGGCGAAGCGGATCGAGGGGCCCTGGCCGGGCGAGCTGTGGGCCATGATGCTGGACGCCAAGAGGACCTTTGACGATCTCGTCGAGCGTTACTCCGCCGACCAGGAACAGGCGGAGCGCATCTTGACGAACCGCCTCTATCGGAACCTCACGTCCGCCCTCGCGGGCACGCAGGAGTACATGGCGGCCGAGAAGCTGTACGAGCTGAACGCCTCGGGCGACTTCGACCTCGTCGTCGTCGACACGCCGCCGACCCGCAATGCGCTCGACTTCCTCGATGCGCCGGGCCGGTTGACGAGGTTCTTGGAGAACCGGGTATTTCGCCTGCTGCTCATGCCCACGCGGGCGTCCCTGAAGGCCCTGACGATGGCGACGCAGGCACTGCTCCGCACGATCTCGAAAGTGGCGGGCTCGGAGATCGTCGAGGACGCCATCGCGTTCTTCCGGGCCTTCGATGGGATGGAGGAGGGCTTTCGGGAACGGGCACACGCCGTCGAGGCGCTCCTGGCCGATCCGGGGACGGCATTTGTGCTCGTGGCAGCCCCGCGGAGAGACTCCGTGGCAGAGGCGCGTTTCTTCGCCGACCGCCTGGCCGGGGCGCACCAGCCGGTGGCGGCCCTCGTCGTCAACCGACTGCACCCCGACTTCGTGGGAGGAGATGCTGTCCTCGGGGCGGAGGAGGTCGACACTGCGGGGGATGAAGCGACGGCCGGCACCCACGAGACGTCCGAGTCGACCCTCGCCGGCGCTGACGGGATTACCGCTATCAGTCCGGGCATCGCGGCCGAAGCGCTCGCTGGCCTGCGCCAGAATCTGGTCGATCTGCAACGGCTGGCCGACCAGGAGCGGGGTTACCTTGCGACCCTCGAGTCGAGGATCGACGGCGCCGTCGTGAAGGTGCCCTACTTGTCGAGGGACGTCCACGATCTCGAGAGCCTCGGCCTCGTGGCCGAGTGTCTCACCGGGCAGGTACTCTCCGGGCGTGCCTGACATCCTCATCGTGGCAGACGCACCCGCGGTGCTCGCCGAGGTTCGTTCGGCCCTCGAGGACGACGACACCGACATCCGCGAGTTGAGTTCGGGAGCGGCCGTCCGCGACGAGGTCGATGTCGAGCCACCTGACCTCCTCATCACGGATCTGCAGGTAGGCAGCATGGGTGGGGTCGCCATCTGTCATGACCTCCGTTTGGAGGAGTCGGGTGAGCGGCAGATTCACGTACCTGTGCTCATCCTGCTGGATCGCCGAGCCGATGTCTTCATCGCCAAGCACTCGGGAGCCGAAGGCTGGCTCGTCAAGCCGCTCGATCCGCTGCGCCTGCGCAAGGCCGCACGGGCGCTCCTTGACGGGGGCACCTACTACGACGAGTCCTACAAGCCCGCCTCCTTGCCGGCCGAGGCTTAGGAGGCGCTGGGGCGCCTCGCGCCTACCGGCGGCCCTCAAAGTGACCTTGCCCGCTCCAGGTTTTGCTGGGCGATCGCGGCAGGCACACGGAACGACCTCCGCCGCTCGCCGGCGGCCGATCTGAGTGCTCCCCGCGACCCTGGAGGCCCTGGGCGATCGCGGCAGGCACACGGAACGACCTACGCCGTCCGCCGGCGGCCGATCTGGTTGCTCCCCGCGACCCTCCGCTCCAGCGGGTGCAAGGGACGGCTCGACGGGTCGGGATCCCAGGCGGGCGTGGTGTCAGCGTTCTCGGGCTGACTACGATGTTCATCGGCGGTCCTGACCACCCGCCGCCGGGAAGTAGCGCAGCTTGGTTAGCGCGCAGCGTTCGGGACGCTGAGGTCGCGGGTTCGAATCCCGCCTTCCCGACTCCCGCCTTCCGGACTTCTTCGAGCAACCCGAAGCCGAGCAGGTCTGGGCCGAGCACGCTCGGGCGGTCGACCAGCTCACTCCCGTTTCCCGAGGTGGCAGCCATGGTGATCGACATGGCCTGGGACCTGCTCGCCTTCACGGGCTTCCCGACCGAACACTGGAGCGCCATCCGATCGAACAACCCCCAGGAGCAACTCAACAAGGGACTCCGGCGCAGGACAGACGTGGCGGGTATTTCCCCAATCGCGCGCTTCCGCCAGCGCTTGGGTGGTGTGAGGGCGAGGACTTCCGCCTCTGGATCCCGGACAGCTCATGGGTGACGCTGTCGTCGTGAACAGCAGGTTGCCGCCAACCGAGAGACCACTCGCCCGGGCCGCCCTCGAAGCCGTCGGCCGGGGGTGGTCGGTAGTGCCGATGCACACAGCGGCCGCCGGCCGTTGCTCGTGCGGCGACCCGTCGTGTCTCTCGCCGGGCAAGCACACGCACATCGCCTGGAAGCGGCGCATGCAGGAGGCCGCCAGCGCTGAGCAGGTCCGGCAGTGGTGGCGGCGGTGGCCTCGGGCGAACGTGGGCATCGTCTCGGGGGCGGTTTCTGGGCTCGTCGTACTCGACATCGACCCGCGCCACGGCGGGGGAGACTCGCTCTCGCTCCTGGAGAGCATGCACGGGCGCATGCCTCACACTGTCGAGTCGCTCACCGGGGGCGGTGGCCAGCACCTCTACTTCCGGCACCCCGGTACCCTCGTCCCCTCCCGGCCCATCGCCCCGGGGCTCGACCTGAAGGGTGACGGAGGTCTCGTGGTCTGCCCGCCGAGCGTGCATGTCTCCGGCCGCTCCTACGCCTGGGAGGAAGGCTGCGCGCCGGGCGAAGTTGCCCTCGCCGACCTGCCCTGGTGGCTCCCTGCGACGGCCCCTGATCCTGACGCCTCGAAGTCGAGGGGAAGCAACGCCGCGCACCACGTGCCGCCGCGCACCGAGGGCGAGCGGTCTGAGTTCGCTGCCTTGTGGGCTCGTGTCGGCGTGGAGCTTCGTCCCGGCGACAACAACTACCTTTGCCCGTTCCATCCCGACCATCACCCGTCGCTGCATGTTGACGCCGAGGGGTGCCGTTTCTACTGCTTCGGGTGCGGGCGGGGCGGCGGGAGTGGCCGGCTGCGCCGGCTCGTGCACGGCCCACGCCGGCTGGTGCCGCCGCCTGAGCGCACCGAGGGGGCTTACCCCACGAGCGAGCCGACGACACCCGTGACACTGCCAGGTGACACGGAGGTGCGCGTCGTGGGTGAGTCCGCCTATCAGGATGTCCTTCTCGAGCTCACCGGTGGTCGTCGCCACTACGGGGGCGTGCATATGCCGACGGTCGCTCACCTCGTGCCCGAGCCGGGCAACCCCGTCGACCCCGCGGCCATCGCCGTCACCATCGCCGGCCGGACCGTCGGTTACCTGTCCCACGTTGACGCCCTGCGCTATCAGGCAGCCATCGCCTTCGCCAAGGCAGCCCACGGGGAGGCGACCTGCGTGGCCATGCTCGTCGGAGGATGGGAGCGCGAGCACGGCGACGTCGGTTTGTTTGGCCTGCGCCTCCGTCTCGACCCCGGTGCGATGGGTGCGCCCGGGTCTCCTCCTCGCTGACCGAGACGTTTCCGCGGGAACGCCCGCGAGGATGCCGCCGGAGCCGCCTCGGTGCTCAGGGCAGCCAGTACGCCCGTGGGTCGCAGCCGAGGTGGAGCATGACGTGGTTCTGCGGGAGATCGGCCCGCACTCGGGCGAGAGGGCCGCTCCCTCCGCCGAGGAGTGACCCTCCGCCCGCGGCG
>DASPSK010000300.1:0-2153 GCA_035623975.1 Acidimicrobiales bacterium
TGCTTTTCGAATTCCCATGGCGGAGCCGGGCGGTAAGGACGAACACCATGAGGCGCACCGTTTCAGCCGTTTCCTTCTCCGCAGCCGTCGGGCTGCTCCTGGCGTCCCGGCCGGCGCCGGCCGCGGACCCGACGACCGCCGATTGTCTTGCGGCCAACAACAGCTCGGTCGAGCTCCGAAACGCGCATCGGTTGCGTGAGGCGCGTGCCCAGTTGCTCGTCTGCGCCGCCGCCAGCTGTCCGGCCGATATCCAGAAGGAGTGTCTGCGCAGGGTCGACGAGGTGAATGCGCAGATCCCGACGGTCACCTTCGAGGCCAAGGACACCGCGGGAAGGGACCTGAGCGCCGTGAAGGTCGCGATGGATGGCCAGCCGCTCGCCGAGCGCCTGGAAGGTATGGCGCTCTCGGTCGATCCAGGCGAGCACACGTTTGCGTTCGAGACCCCGGGGCAGCCCCTTGTCACCCGGCGGTTCATCATCCAGCAGGGCCAGAAAGATCGGCACGAGACGATCGTGTTCGGCGCGCCGACGGCGGAGACGCCGCCGGTCCCGCAAGGCGTTGTTCCGCCCGCTGCGCAGGCCTCGTCGCCGCCCGCCGCCCTCGGTCCGCCGTCGTCTGGCGCCCTCGGTCCGCCGTCGTCGGCCGCCCCCGGCGCCCCGAGCGTCCCGCCGCCCCCCGCGCAAGGCGCCTCACCTGGTGCTGCTCCGGCACCCCTGGCCCCGCCGTCCGGTTCCGGGGGCGCCCCGCCATCGGTCGCCGCTCCCTCGGGGATGCTGACCGCTTCTCCGTCCGCGACCCCCGAATCGCCGAATCCCGGGATGGGCACGCAAAAAGTGGCTGCCGTCGTGGTGGCAGGCGTGGGCGTAGCCGCTCTCGCAGTGGGCGGAGCGTTCGGTGTGATGACGATCTCCAAGAAGAACGACGCGAACAATCTCTGTCCCGCCTCTCAGTGCGCAAGCCAGGCCGAAGTGAACATGTGGAACGACGCGAAGACGACCGGCAACGTTTCGACCGCGCTGTTCATCGTGGGGGGTGTGGGCGTCGCCGCGGGCGCGATCCTCTGGTTTACCGCCAAGCCCGCAGGGACCACGGTGGCGCAGATCGGCCTTCTTCCCGGCGGCATTCGGCTGCGAGGCACGTGGTGATCCGCCCCGTGCTTCTGCTTCTCGCGCTTTCGGCTCTCGCGGGATGCGACGCCATTCTCGGCATTGGCGACCATACGCTCGCCGCCTCTGCCGATTCGGGGGGTCCGAACTCCGGGTCTTCCAGCACCAGCGGGATCTCTGAGACCGCGGGAGGTGATGCGGGGAACGCCGGCGGAGCCGTGGCCTCCCTTCTGTGCGGTGACTCGGGGACCTGCGTCGTCGGAGCCATCGAATCCGTGGGACGCGTTCCAGCGGAGGGGGGCGCGGGAACTCTTCCGGACGGCTCCCCCGTCACATTGTTCGACGACGGGTTCGAGCAGGGTGGGACAAGCTGCGATCCGACAGGCATGGACTGCGTGACGGGGGCGCTGTCGCCCTGAGCGGGAGGATCGCGCAGCATCCCACGTTCGTCGGATACCGAGGCCGGGGGCGTCTCCGTATGCTCTCGATCCATGCGGCTCCGTCGATCCTCGATCCTCATTCTCCCGAGTGTCGTGCTCCTCGACTGCGGCTCCTCGAACACGGGCTCGACGGCCTCGGGCGTCGAGGGCGAAGGAGTTTGCTATCCCGACAACGACGGCATCAACGGCGGCTCCTACGTCATTGATCTCGTCGTCGACGACACGGGCTTCTACAGCGGATCTCCGGACTCGGGCGCCGTCTCCGCCGACGCTGGGATGAAGACCGTCATCACGACCCAGAACGACGCCATGGTCACACTGACGCTGACGAACGAGGGCACAGTGGAGCACGGGTTCGAGGTCGAGTGCACGAGCGTCTTGCCGGCCTATCCGGATGTCCCGGCGGGCTGCTCCTCTACCGCGTGCTTTCCCGGTAACTCGACCATCCCGCCGATTGCGCCAGGGACGAGCATGACCATTACCTTCGACACCCCGACGCCCGATGGGCTCCTTTATCCCTTCAAGTCGAGCGCTCCGGGCGACAGCGCGGTTGCTGGGCTGAACGGATCGGACGGAACGGACTGGAGCCTCATGTGAGGCCGCAAAC
>DASPSK010000306.1:0-18294 GCA_035623975.1 Acidimicrobiales bacterium
GGGGATGCAGACCATGGCGCCGACGAGGAAGCCGATCCCGCCCAGCAACGCTCCGGCGAGGATCTCTGTAGCCGGCACGTCGCGCCAGCGACGGGTGGCGCGTTGGGAGAGGCGCTCGACGACGCGTCCGATGGCGCCGCCCACGACGTAGGCGATGAGAACCCCGATCGTCGCCCCGAGGACGCGCCCGCCGGAGGAGGAGTGCTCGGTGATCGACAACCCCACAAGGGCGCCGCCGAGCACGACGATGAGGCGGAGAATCTCGACGAACACCACTACGGGAGAGCGTAAACCCCCGAGAGCGGTGCCCCTCGCCTCCCGCCATCGCGCAGCCGCCGATACGCTCGGCGCGCCATGACACCACGCCGACGCAAGGGCATCGCCATCGCCGCCTCCGTCGGGCTCGTGGGCGTCCTCGTCCTCCTCGGAGTTGTCGCCACGGCCGGGAAGTCGCCGAGGGTGACCACGACGTCTCCGCCCACCATCCCGACGACGACGAACCCGTACGCCGCCGAAGAGGCGCGCACCGTGCTGGCGGCGGTCAAGGACGTGAACGCCACGCTCCCGACGGCTCCGGGATCGCCGGCCCCGGTGCTGGCCCACCGCCCCTACCGCCGGCCGCTCGGCAAGCACGAGGTCGTCGGCTTCGTGCCGTACTACGAGCTCGGCTCGATCGGCAACACCAATCTCGCCGCCTTCACCGACCTCGTCTACTACGCCCTCGTCGTGCGAGACAACGGCGCCCTCGTCGAGAACGGCTCCTCGGGCGGATGGACGGCCCTCGAGGACGGGGGCGCCGGCGATCTCGTGGCGGCGGGCCACGCCGATGGTGACCGTGTGCTGCTCAGCGTGTTCGCCGAGAGCCAGTCGGTGCTCGGGTCACTGTCCGCCCGGCCGCTCGGCACCGGTCGCCGCCTGGCCGATCAATTGGCACCATTGCTGTCCCAACTCGCCTTTGACGGAGTCGATCTCGATCTCGAAGGTCAGGATGCATCCGATCGGGGGGGTTTCGTGGCGTTCGTGGCGGCGTTCTCGGCGCGGCTGCGAAGCCTCGACCGCCACTGGACGATCATGTTGAACACCCTTCCCCAGTCCGCCGAGGACACAACGGGCTTCTTCGACGTGGCGGCACTGGCGCCCTCGGTCAACGACCTCTTCGTCATGGCCTACGACATGGACAACACCGATATCCCCTCGGCGGACGCTCCCCTCACCGGGGCCGCCCTGAGCGACGTGATCGCCCTCGTGACGTACTCGGCGGCCGGGCTCGCCGACAAGACGATCCTCGGAATGCCGTTCTACGGCTACGACTTCCCCGCCCAGAGCTCCAGCGTGGGTGCGCAGGCAATCGGGCAGCCGTATGCCGTCACGTACGACCAGATCGCCGCCTCCATCGCCGACGACGGCCACAAACCGCTCTGGGATCCGGTGACGGACACGCCCTATACGGTCTTCCGCCGGTCAGGCCGGTGGCACCAGACATGGTTCGACGACCCGACGTCCATTGCGCTCAAGACGGCGCTCGCCGCTCAGTTCCACATCCTCGGAGTCGGAGCCTGGGAGCTCGGAATGGTGCAGGACGAGCCGGAGATGATCAAGGTGCTCACGGGCGGATCTGCCGTCGTGAAGCTCCCGCTCGCGACTGCGCCCTAGCCTCCCGCCCGAAGCCTGCTGTCTCCGCGCGGGCATCTCCCGCAGCCCCCACCGGGCTATTCACCAGGTCGATCAAGCCGGGGAGTATGCTCACTACGAACCCTAAGTGGTCAGGTGGAGACCGCTTTCCTAGCACCTTGGACGGGGAAATAGGTGCCAACCGAGGCGTCAAGGATCGCAATACCTGGGTTTGAACTTGTAGAGGAGCTCGGGCGCGGGGCGACGACGGCCGTCTATCGAGCCGTGCGTGGCGGCGAAGAGTACGCCGTGAAGATCCAGGAGCTGAACGGCCCCGACGACCCGGCCCGGCTCAGTTTCCGCCGCGAGGCGGCCATCCTCGCTGCCATCCGCCATCCCTGCCTGGGCAAGGTCTACGAGGTCGGGGAGAACGGCCGCGTCGCCTACCTCGCCATGGAGCTCATCGGAGGGCGAACTCTCGACCGTGCCATCGGGGAGGAAGGCGCCCTCCCCGAGGCCCGCGTGCTCTCCGTCGCCTCCGACGTGGCCTCCGCATTGGACGTGGCGCATCGAGTCGGCCTCGTGCACCGCGATGTCGCCCCTCGCAACATCGTGCTGCGGGCCGACGGGCGTGCAGTGCTCATCGACTTCGGGCTGGCCACCCAGACCGGGACGCGCCAGCCCGAGGACTCCGTCATCGGGACCGTCCTCTACAGCGCCCCTGAACAGACCGGCATGGTGCGCCGACCCGTCGACCGCCGCTCCGACCTCTACTCCCTCGGTGCCGTCCTCTTCGAGTGCGTGACCGGGCGCCCGCCGTTCCGGGCGTCCAACGCGGGCGAGGTGGTGCGTATGCACGCCGTCGTCGCCCCCCCGGACGTGCGCAGCATCGAGCCAGAGGTCTCTCCACAGCTGGCCCACATCATCGCTCGTCTTCTCGCCAAGGACCCGGACGACCGCTACCAGGACGCCGGATCTCTGCTCTCTGACGTCGAGGCCCTCCGCCGGGGCACCCTCGCCGAAGATGCCCCCCTTGGCCACTCCGTCTCCGCCCGCCCGTCCACCATGGTCACCCTGGTCGGGCGCGAGGCCGAGCTGACCGCCCTCCTCGAGACCGTGAGCGAGTGCCGGACGACGGGTACGGGGTCGGCCGTGGTGATCGAGTCGGATCCCGGCGGAGGCAAGACCCGGCTCATCGCCGAGCTGGCGATCATCGCCCGCGGCAATGGGATGACCGTCCTCGAGACGCACATCGGGCTCGACCACCCGGGACCTCTCGGGCCGCTCGCACAGGCCTTGGGGCGTTTCCTCGTCGAGCTCGAGAAGCGGGACCCGAGCATGCTTGCTCACCTCCGCCAGCAGATGGGCCTGGATCGGGTGGGGGCGGCGGACTCGCTCATCGGGCTGTCGCAGGACCTCGACCGGTTCCTGTCGGTCGACGAGGAGCGTGCGGGCGACACGGGTTTCCACGAGTTCGCTGTCATCGAAGCCGCCCACCTGCTGATGTCGGTGGCGACGGCGTCCTCGAGCGGGACGCTCCTAGTGATCGACAACGCTCATCTGGCCGACGACGCCACCCTGCGCGTCCTCTCCTATCTGGCTCCGGAGCTCGACCGCCTGCCGCTCGTCATCGTCCTCGCGGCCCGCAACGACCCCAACAACGCCGTGGCGCTGGCCCGCCTGCGGGCGGGCATGGGTGAGTCGGTCCGACGCCGCATCGAACTGGAGCCACTCAGCGACGACCAGATCGAGAGCATCCTCAAGTGGCAGCTCGGCGGTGACGCCCTCGAACCGAGCCTCGCGAACGAGATCACCATCCGGGCGAACGGCAATCCGTATGCGGCCGTCGAGTACCTCCGCTCCGCCCTCGAGGCCGGCGTGCTGCGTCCCTACTGGGGGACGTTCTCGGTCGACGCCGAAGCCCTCGCCAGCCTCGACCTGCCCACCGACGTCCGCGGTCTCGCCCTCCGCCGTCTCGATGCCCTTCGCCCGGCGACGCGCTGGCTGCTGACCGAAGCCTCCGTGATCGGCTCGAGCTTCCAGGTGGACCTGCTGGCGACGATCACGCGGTGGCCGACGGGCGACGTCCACGTCGCCCTCGGCGAAGCCGCCAACGCCCGGGTCGTCGAGACCCAGGGGAGCGAGCGCTTCGTCTTCCTGTACGAGGGAGTGCGCGACGCCCTGCTCAGCTCCATCGACGAGAAAGCCGCCCGGCGGGCGCACGAACTGCTGGCGAGAGCTCTGCAGGAGACCGGCGACAGCCGGCCCGAAGTTGTCTACGACATCGCCCGCCACTACGCCCTCGGTGAGATAGCCAGCGACCCGAAACGCTCCTTCCAGGCAAGCCACCGCGCCGCCCGCTTCGCGCTGGCGGCGCAGGCCGACGACGACGCCCTGGCGTTTCTGGCGACGGCGGAGGCGATCGCCGCCGAGTACCACCTTTCTGTCGGCAGCGCCTTCGAGACCGACTACGGAACGGCTCTCGCCCGGTCCGGTCAGGTCGGCCTGGCTCTCGAGCACTACCAGACGGCGCTGAGGCTCGAGCGCGAACGCATCGGCAAGGCACGCATCCACGAACATATCGCCCGCGTGTACTTCGCCCAGACGAACGGCGCTATGGGTCTCAAGCATGCCCGCCAAGGGCTGGCGGAGCTGGGATCCCCCCTGCCGTCGAACAACGCCCTCGTCGTCCTGTCGACGCTGTGGAAGTGCCTTCTCGGGCTCGCCCTCGGCGTGACGAGGCTCGGCTTCGGCAGGGCGAAGCGGGCTGAGCGGGAGAGGGTCCGCCTCGAGTGCCGCCTTCTCGAGGTGGCGGGCGACTCGGCCGACCTGGAGCACCGGTCTTTCCTCTCGGTCGGCGTGGCCCTTCGCGCGCTTCTTCCCGCCAACCGCCTCGGCCACTCCCGCGAGTACGTCGGCGTCTATGCCCACCTCGGCGTCGTGTTCGCCCAGATCCGGCTTGTGAACTTCGCTCGTATCGTGGCCCGGCACACGACGCGCGTCGCCGAGAAGACGGGCGATCAGGGGACCATCGTCCACGCCAAGCTCCTCGAGGCGATCAGCCTGGAGTTCCAAGGTGAGTCCGTGCAGTCACAACAGGTGCTGGCAGAGGTGCTCCGCCACGAGACGCGATGGCTGCAGCCCGGCGAGTACTTGAGCGGCGTGCTGGCCGCCTGCATCGGGCTCGGGCTGCGGGGGCGCATCCTCGAGCAGGTCGCCTGGGTCGAGGAAGCGACGTGGCACTCGGGTACGGCGACACGGATCGCCGATGGGACGGTGAACGGGCTCGACTTCGTCGGCATCGGCATCGCCGGCCTCCTCGAGCAGCCCACGCTCGGCCTCGAGCGGATTGCGCGGGTCAACGAGCGTTTTGCCAGCACGCAGCCGTCGCGCATCTCCCTCGCCGGCTACCAGGCGGCCCTCACGACGTTCCATTTCGGGCTGAACGAATTCGGTCGTCCTTTCGAGCAGGCCATTTCGGAGTTCCGGGCGCAGAAGCTGCCCCCCTGGAACTGCCCCTACAACCTGTCGTCCTTCTGGATCGTGCAGGCTTTCGGGCGGCTCGCCCTGCTCATCAACTCGCCCGACGACGAGCGCAAGGAGCGGGCACGCCTGGCGCGCAAGGCCGTGCGGGAGCTCCACATCGCCGCGCGGACGCCGCTGCTGCGGGCGCACTATTACGCCGCTCGGACCGCTCTGCTCGTGGCGAGGGGCCGTTACAAGACGGCCCTGCGGGCGAGCTCGCGGGGCCAGTCGCTGCTCGTCGGCCTCGACGCACCGGGGGTGGAGATGGCGATCCAAATGGCTCGCAGCCGGGCGCTCGGCGGCGCCGGCTACCAGGAGGAGTCCGAGCGCACGGCGGTGGCTGCAGCCAGGCTGTCAGAGGACCTCGGCATCTCCGCCTTCGTCCACTGGATCCAGCCGCCCCTGCCGGAGCGGTCGCGGCGGGGCCCGTTTGGGCAGTCGGTGCGCAGCCACTCGATCGGGGTGCCCGTGCGGGTGTCCGGGTTCCATGCCATCGGGGCGGGCGGGGCGCGGGTGGCCAGCCGGGCGGCCCGCCAGCTCGAAGCCCTCCTCCAGGTCGGGGCGGCGGCGGCCCGCGTGCTCGACCCGGAGGAGCTCGCCCGGCTCGCCCTCGACGAGACGGTGCGCATCTTGAATGCCGAACGGGCGCTGCTGTTCCTCACGAACGAGAACTCCGGCCTCGTGCGCCCCCACCTCGGGCGAGACGCCGCCGGCAACGACTTGAAGGAGCTGAACGGGTACTCCTCCACCGTCGTCGACCGTGTCGTGGCCACCCGCGAGCCCATGGTCCTCACCGGGACCGAGGAGGGCGCGGCGCTCGGCTCGGAGAGCGCCGTCACTCACGGGCTGCGGTCGATCCTCGTCGCCCCGCTGCAGATCGAGGACCGTCTGCTCGGGGTCGTCTATCTGGACAGCCGCCTTGCCAAAGGGATCTTCACGAGCGACGACGTCGAGATCCTGAGCGCCATCACCTCGAACGTCGCCTTCGCCCTCGAGACGGCTCGCCTGGCCGAGATCGAGCTGTCGGTGGCCAGTGAGCGCCGTCAGCGCCAAGTGGCCGAGCTCCTGCAGAAGTCGATGCGCACCATCGGTCAGACCCTCGAGCCCCGCGGCGTGCTCCGCGCCATCCTCCAGACCTCGGTCGAGGCCCTGAGTGCGGACGCCGGCGCCATCCTGCTCGCTGAGGGCGAGCGCATCGAAGTGTCCGCTGCCGTCGGCGGCGGCGTGACGCTCCCGCCGGAGGGCTACGACCTCGCCAAGGCTGACCAGCCCGAGATCGCCGAGGCTCTCCGCTCCCGCCGGCCGCTCGCGGTCGCCAGCGTCATCAGCGAGCGAAACTCCCCCCTGTTCGGGCTCCTCGGGCGAGCGGGCTCGTTCATCGTCGCCCCCCTCGTCGTGCGCGAACAGGCCGTCGGGGCCCTTGTCATCATCGCCCGCCGGCCGAACGCCTTCGGGCAGACGCAGACGGAGGTGGCGGCGGCGCTGGCCGGCCAGGGCGTCGTCGCCTACGAGAACGCCCAGCTCTTTGCTCGCGTGCAGACCCTCGCCCAGCGCGACGAGCTCTCGGGCGTCGCCAACCGCCGTTACTTCTTCGAGGTGGCAGGCCGGACCTTCCGGGACGCCCGCCAGTCCGGTACGCCGCTGTCGGCCATGATGCTCGATATCGACCACTTCAAGGATGTCAACGACCGCTACGGGCACGCGTCCGGCGACGACGTCATCCGCATCGTGGCCCAGCGGATCACCAAGGTGATCGGGTCGGGCGACATCGTCGGGCGCTACGGCGGTGAGGAGTTCGCCCTCGTCGTGCAGGCGCCCCTCCAGGACGCCCACGCGCTCGCCGAGCGGCTCCGCCATGTCATCAACGAGGCTCCGATCGCGACGGCGTCCGGTCCCATCGCCGTGACCGCATCGGTCGGCGTGGCGGAGATGGCTGTGCGCGACGCTGACCTCGGACGCCTGCTGCAGCGGACCGACGCTGCCCTCTACGAGGCCAAGCGAGCCGGCAGGGACCAGGTGGCTCGGGCCTCCTGAGGGCGTGGAGCCCGGCACCTCGAGGCTCGTGGCGGGGGGCGATTTCACTCAGGAGGCGGCGGACAACTGCCGATACCTTGACGCGTGCGAATGGGCGCTGAAGCGCGGTCCAAATGGGAGATCTGGGACTTCTCCGGTCTCGACATCCTCGAGGCCAGCGGCGAAGCCGCCCTCGTGCTCGATCGTGCCGGCATCGTCGTGTACTGCAATGCCGCCTCCGAGCGACTGCAGCGCCGCCCCCGCGACGAGATCATCGGTCAGGCCCTCGTCCGCTTCTCCACGGCGAAGGACCCGAACGGGCCCGGGAGCCGGGTGTGGGAGGAGCTGCTCGCCGGCGAGCACTGGTCCGGCGAGGTCTGGATCCACCGCGGAGACGGCACGCAGGTGCCCGCCTACGCGACGCGGTCCGCCCTCGTAGCCCCGAGCGGCGACATCGTCGGGGTCCTCAGTCTCGCGACCGATCGCACCACCGAGCACGCCGCCAAGTCAGCCCTCGTCGCTTCTGAGCGGCGTTTCCGCGCGCTCGTGCAGCGCTCGTCGGACCTCGCCATCCTCTTCCAGCCCGACGGCACGATGATCTACGTCAGCCCGTCCATCGAGGCCGTCTCCGGCCTTCAACCGGAGGCCCTGCTCGGCTCGAACGGCTGGGACTTCGTCCACCCGGCAGATCTCCCGGAGGTGAGGGATGCCGTGTCACAGCGCCTGGCTCCCGGCAAACCGGTCAGCGGCGAGTGGCGCCTCGTGACGTCGAACGGCTGGCGATGGTTCGAGATCACCTTGACGGACATGATCGACGACCCGGCCGTCGGCGGCATCGTCGGCAACCTCCGCGACGTCACCGACCGGAGACGGGCGCTGGAGGCGTTGCGGACCATGGCGGAGCGTTTCCGCCGGGTGTTCGACGAGAGCCCGGTCGGCAAGATGATCGTCGACACCCAGCTGCGCATCGTGGAGGCGAACCACTCCCTGTGCGACGGGCTCGCCTACCCCTGCGAGGAGCTGCAGGGGATGTCGATCGACCGCCTCGTCCATCCGGCCGAGGTGGAGGAGCAGCGAGCCCGTTGGGCGGCGCTGTTCGCCGGCGAGATGGACCGGTTCCGGCTCCACCTGCGCTACCGGCGCGGAGACGGGTCGGAAGTCGTCGCCCGGCTGAGCGCCTCCGCCCTCCACGACGAGGCCGGGGCCGCCCTCGCCGGCATCTGTGAGGTGGAGGACGTCACCGAGCAGGTGAGAGCTGACGAGGAGCTGGCCCGGCGGGCCCTCACCGATCCGCTCACTCGGCTCCCGAACCGGGCCCTGCTCCATGACCGGCTCTCGCAGGCTCTCGCCCGCCTCACGCGCGAAGCCACCGTAGTCGCCGTCCTCTTCCTCGACATCGACCGCTTCAAGCTCGTGAACGACACGCTCGGACACGAGGCGGGCGACGAGCTCCTCGTCGCCATCGCCGACCGGCTGTCGGAGACGGTGAGGGCGACCGACACGGTGGCGCGTTTTGGGGGCGACGAGTTCGTCGTCGTGGCCGAGGACGTCGTCGACGAGGTGACCGTGCTGGCGCTCGGCGACCGGCTGATCGAGGCTGTGGCTGCCCCGCTCGAGGTGGCGGGCCACACCATGACCCCGAGCCTCAGCATCGGCATCGCCATCGCCTCCGACTCGACGGCGAACCCCACGGTGATGCTGCGCGAGGCGGACCTCGCCATGTACCGGGCGAAGGACGCCGGTGGCGGGCAGTGCCTGCTCGAGGAGGAGGCGGACAAGCCCGAGGAGCTCCCACCAGACGACGCCCCTCGCCACTGGACACCGATGAGCGCTAGAGAGCGATGAGGTAGTAGTCCTCGATACCGTTCGCCACGAAGCCGCAGCTCTCGTACACCTGCAGCGCCGCCGGGTTGTCGACGAGCACCTCGAGGTGCACGGAGGCGATGCCGTCTGCGCGAAGGGCGCGCGTGACCGTCGAGAGCGCCCCGCGACCGTAGCCACGGCCTTGCAGCTCGGGCAGCACGGCGAAGCCGTAGATGCCGGCTTCGGCGGCATCGGGATCCCGCTCGACTCGCATCACGCCCACCGGCACGCCGGCGTGCTCGATGACGACGGTGAGCTCCGCGCGCGCGGCCCAGTCATCGTTGGCGATGTCCTCCTCGGAAAGCCCGAAGGCCCTCTGCATGCACTCGCGCAAGAAGTCCACATCGGTCGCTGCCGTGGTGGCCGGCCGGAGCGAGAGGTGCTCGTGGGCGCCCTGCAGCTGCGGCCGCTCGCTCTGGCTCATCCGGTATTCCGACGACTGCAACAGCCCCGCCCGCCCGAGGGCGAGGCCCTTGCCCGCCTCGCAAGACCGGTCCACGATCAAGAGCACGCGCTCCACCCCTCGGCGCCGGAGCTCGGTGAGGGCCTCGTCCAGCAGGCGGGTGAAGATGCCCTGGCGCCGGTGCTCGGGGTGGACCATGCCGCAGATCTCCGCCTCGGTGGGCCGGTTCTGGTAGATGCCGCAGAAGCCGATGAGCTGCCCGGATCCTTCGCCACCGGTGGCAGCGGCCCGCCAGAGAAAGTCGTTGGCGACTTCGGGGCTGCGCTGGCGGAGGACGCCGTACTCGAGTTTCAGGCGTCCGCCGTCGACGGCCTGACAGGCCGCTTCGAGAGCCTGGATACCGGCCAGGTGCTCCGCGCTCAACCCCCGGGCTGTCTCGAGCGCGCCGGAGACGTCCTTACTCGCCCGAACGCTCCTCGACGAGATCGGCGAAGTGCCGCACGAGGCGTGACTTGCGGCGGGCCGCCTGATTCGGGTGGATGATCCCCTTGGCCGCGGCCTTGTCGATGCGCTTCACGGCGAGGCGGAGGCGCTCGCCCATGTCCTCGGCGCCGGTCTCGGCCGCCCGCAGGGCGCCCTTCGCACGCGTCTTCAGCTCGGAGCGGACGGCCTTGTTGCGCTCGTGTCGCAGCTTGTTCTGGCGGTCCCTCTTGATCTGACTCTTGATGTTGGCCATGTCTTCCTCAGACGCGAATCACTAACCCGTACAGAACTCGGTGTGCGGGGATCGCTCACCCGCTCGTCTCCCACAACGGGACACGTACCGGCACGCAGACTCTCGCTACGGCTTGAGATGGTAGCAGCGGGGAGCGCCACCGCCTGCTCATGGGCGGTGGCGCGCGGCGATCGGCGGTCCTCGAGGAGCCCACGCCCCGACCCTGGCCGGAAAGCTGCGGCCATCTGGCAGCATGGTTGGCTCGCCATGATCCCCATCGACCGCATCCGCAACTTCTCGATCATCAGCCACGTCGACCACGGCAAGTCGACGCTGTCGGACCGCATCCTCGAGCTGACTGGCACCGTCGACGCCCGTGAGATGCGCGAGCAGTACCTCGACTCCATGGACATCGAGCGCGAGCGGGGCATCACGATCAAGGCCCAGAACGTGCGCGTGCACTGGCGCGACCACACGCTCCATCTCATCGACACACCCGGCCACGTCGACTTCGGCTACGAGGTCAGTCGCTCCCTGGCCGCCTGCGAGGGGGTCATCCTCCTCGTGGATGCCTCCCAGGGGATCGAAGCGCAAACGCTCGCCAACTGCTACCTCGCCATCGAGCACGACCTCGAGATCGTCGCCGCCCTCAACAAGATCGACCTGCCGGCGGCCGACCCGGACCGCTACGCCGGCGAGATCGAGGCCGTCCTCGGGCTGCCGGCGGAGTCCATCCTGCGCATCTCGGCCAAGACGGGCGAGGGTGTGGCCGGACTGCTCGATGCGGTCATCGAGCGGATCCCCGCCCCGGAGGGCAGTCCCGAGGCGCCGTTGCGCGCCCTTGTCTTCGACTCGCTCTACGACCAGTACCGAGGCGTCGTCAATGCTGTGCGAGTCTTCGATGGCGTGCTCCGCTCGGGGTCGAAGATCCGCCTCTTCCACAGCGGCACGACGCACGACGTCGAGGAAGTCGGCGTCCGCTCCCCCCACAACGAGCCCACGACCGAGCTCGGTCCCGGTGAGGTCGGCTACCTCATCACCGGCATCAAAGCCGTCTCGGAGGCTCGCGTGGGCGAGACCGTGACCGACGCCGCCAAGCCGGCAACGGCGCCCCTGGAGGGCTACCGAGACCCGAAGCCCATGGTCTTCTGCGGTCTCTACCCGGTCGACGGCGACGAGCTGCCAGAGCTGCGAGACGCCCTTGAGAAGCTCAAGCTCTCGGACGGATCGATCACCTTCGAGCCGGAGACGTCGGCCGCTCTCGGCTTCGGGTTCCGGTGCGGGTTTCTCGGCCTGTTGCACATGGAGATAGCCCGGGAGCGGCTCGAGCGCGAGTTCGACCTCTCCCTCATCGCCACCGCGCCCTCGGTCGCCTATGTCGCCCACCTCACGAACGGTCAGACGATGGAGGTCGACAACCCTTCGGTCATGCCCCCGGCGCAGAACATCGAGTCCATCGCCGAGCCGATGCTCCGCCTGACGATCATCACGCCGGCCGAGTACACCGGCACCGTCATGGACCTCTGCCAGAGCCGGCGGGGGACCCTCGTGAAGATGCAGTACCTCTCGCCCGAGCGACTGGAGCTGATCTACCGGGCGCCGCTCGCCGAAGTCGTCGTCGACTTCTTCGACCAGCTGAAGAGCCGCACGAAGGGGTATGCCAGCCTCGACTACGAGCCGGACGGCTACGAGATCGAGGATCTCGTCAAGGTCGACATCCTCCTCAACGGGGCGCCCGTCGACGCCTTCAGCGCCATCGTCCACCGGGCGCGATCGCAGGACTACGGCCGGAAGATGGTCGCCAAATTGCGCGCGCTCATCCCCCGCCAGCTCTTCGACGTCCCCATCCAGGCGGCCATCGGGGGCCGCATCATCGCCCGCGAGACCGTCAAGGCCAAGCGCAAAGACGTCCTGGCCAAGTGCTACGGCGGGGACATCACGCGCAAGCGGAAGCTCCTCGAGCGCCAGCGCGAAGGCAAGAAGCGCATGAAGACGATCGGGCGGGTGGAGATCCCCCAGGAGGCCTTCATCTCTGCGCTGCGACTCGAGGACTGACCTCTGGCCCTGCTCAGGACTGATCTGCCGATAAAATAACGGCATTGTGAGCGGTTCGCAGGAGACGAGGGAGCTCGACGAGCGGAAGGCGGCGATTCTCAAGACGGTCGTCACCGATTACGTCGAGACGGCCCAGCCGGTCGGTTCGTCCCAGGTCGCCCGCGACCCCGGCATCGAAGTGTCGCCCGCCACCATCCGCTCCGACATGGCGGCACTCGAGCGCGACGGCTACCTGATGCACCCGCACACGAGCGCCGGCCGCGTGCCGACGGACAAGGGCTACCGCTTCTTCGTCGACCACCTGACCACGCCCATGCTGCTCGGGGAGGCGAAACAAGAGCAGATCCAGGAGTTCTTCTCCCGCGCTCACGGCGAGCTCGAGCGCATGCTGGCCGACACGAGCCGCCTCCTCGCCCAGCTCACCGATAGCGCCGCCATCGTCGTCGGGCCCGGCCACGAGCGACTCGTGGTGCGCTCCGCCCTCCTCGTGCGCATCTCCTCCCACGCCGGGCTGCTCGTCGTCGTTCTCTCCAACGGAGTCGTCGAGAAGTACGCCGTCAACCTCGACCCCGACACGCTCGAGGGTGACATCGAGGCTGCCAGCACCTTCGTGCAGCAGCACTTCGCCGATCGACCCCTCACCCAGCTCGTGCCCGGCGGGGTGGCGCTGCCCGGGAGCGGCCGGTCGGCCGTGGACGAGCTCGTGACCGGCTGTCGCACGGCGCTCGTCGACTCCGACGACGGCGGCCAGTCGAGCGACCAGGTGTACGTGGGAGGCGCCGCGAGGATGGCGGAGCGTTTCGAGGCGGTCGACCAGGTCAGGGCCGTCCTCGGCATCCTCGAGCAGTCCTTCGTCGTCGTGTCGTTGCTGCGCGACGTCCTCGCCCAGGGCCAGTCGGTGGCCATCGGCTCCGAGCACGGGCTCGCCTCCCTGGCCGAGTGCTCCCTCGTGGTGGCACCGTTCGCCGGCGAGGACGAGGCCGTCGGCACGATCGGTATCCTCGGTCCCACGCGAATGGACTATCCGCAGGCTCTTGCCACCGTCGCCGTCGTCGGGCAGCGGTTGTCCCGAGAGCTGCGGCGAGGTTGAGCGCGAAGACCCCAGCCGTGCGACGCTGTCGCACGACCGATCCCGGATGTCTCACACGTGGCCACTGACTACTACGAGCTCCTCGGCGTCAGCCGGAGCGCGAACGAAGACGAGCTGAAGAAGGCATACCGGGCCCTCGCGCGGGAGCTGCACCCGGACGCCACCGGCGGGGACGCCGAGACCGAGGCGCGCTTCAAAGAGGTCACGCTCGCCTACGAGACACTCCGCGACCCCGAGCGGCGACGTCGCTACGACATGTTCGGCCCAGAAGGCGTGCGAGGCTCGGGCTCGGGCGGCGGTGGGGGGGATCCGTTCGGTTTCGGAGGGAACCTCGGCGACATCTTCGACGTCTTCTTCGGAGGCGGGGGCGGGGGCTTCGGCGGCCAGTCGCGGCCGAGCGCCCGCCGCGGCGCCGACACCGAGGTTGTCCTGGACCTGTTGCTGCAGGACGCCGCCTTCGGCGGGACGAAGGACGTCTCTGTCAACGGACCGGTGACGTGTGCCACCTGCGGGGGCAACGGGGCGCGCCCGGGCACGACGCCGTCGAGCTGCGCCGAGTGCCGCGGGACCGGCCAGGTGCAGCGGGTGCGGCAGTCGCTCCTCGGCCAGATGGTCACGGCCACGCCGTGCGGCCGCTGCCAGGGCACGGGAGAGACCGTCGCCTCTCCCTGCCAGGACTGCCGGGGGCAGGGACGTCGCACGGAGGAGCGCACGCTCACCATCAACGTGCCCGCCGGCGTCGACAACGGCGCCACCCTCCGGGTGGCCGGCGGAGGCGGGGCGGCGCTACGGGGCGGCCCGGCCGGGGATCTCTACGTCCACCTGCGGGTCGGGGCCGATCCGCGATTCGACCGGTCGGGCCACGACCTCGTCGCCACCGTGCACGTCTCCTTCGCCCAAGCCGCCCTCGGCACCGAGCTCGAGATCGCGACGCTGGACGGGAGCTCGCAGGTCGCGGTCCCCCCGGGGACGCAGTCGGGCAAGATCGTCCGGCTCGGCGGGCTCGGCGTCCCCAAGCTCCGCGCCCGCGGCCGGGGCGACCTCCTCGTGCACATCGTCGTCGACACGCCGACGAAGCTCTCGAAGGAGGAGGAAGAGCTCATCCGCCAGCTCGCGGAGCTTCGCGGCGAAGCGGTCGCCCCGCCCGAGCACGGTCTGCTCTCCCGCCTGCGCTCGCGCATCAACTGAGCATCCGTGAGCTCGGGCGCCTCGGTCCCGCCGCTGCTGCGGGACGCGGCGGCTCTCGTGTACGTGGCCGACCTCGGCGCCCCTGAGGTCGGGCGCGAAGACGCCCACCACCTCTCGGCGGTGCTCCGGCTCCGCTCGGGCGAGGTCGTCGTCACCTGCGATGGGGCGGGGCGCTATCGCGGCTGCCGGGTGAGCCCGGGCGCGGCCGCCGGCGGTGCCGCCGGCACGACGGGTACGCCTTCGGACCGGCGACGCGGCCGCCCGCGATCGTTCGCCCTCGTGCCGGACACCGACGTGATGGAGGCGGCGAGACCGCAGCCGGAGGTGACGGTGGGTTTCTCCCTCGCCAAGAGCGATCGCACCGAGTGGGCGGTGTCGAAGCTGTCCGAGCTCGGCGTCGACCGCATCGTGCCGCTCGTGTGCGCCCGCACCACCGTCCGGTGGGAGCCGCCGTCAGCCACCCGCCAGCTTGCCCGCCTCCGGCGCATCGCCCGCGAGGCTTCCATGCAGGCCCGCCGACTCTGGCTCCCCGAAGTCCTCGACGCCCTCCCGCTCAGGCAGGCGCCGAGACACCTGGGCGCCGGCCTCGCCCTGGCGGAGCCAGGAGGGGGCGCTCCCTCGCTCGCCACCCCCATCATCCTCGTCGGGCCGGAGGGCGGCTTCACCGATGACGAGCTGGCCACGGGCTTACCGAAGATCACGCTCGGGAACACGATCCTTCGCATCGAGACGGCCGCCGTCGTCGCCGGCGCCGTTCTCACCTGCCTTCGCGCCGGTGTGTTCGCTCCAAATGGCTCCGCGGAGAAATCTCCTGTTCCATCCGACCGCTCAGAGTAGTAACCTTGACCGCGTTACGTGGTGAAACCAGCGCAGCCTGCGGAGAGCGCGTTCGCTGCGGCTCTCCATCCGGTAGGGGACGGTGGCGAGCTCGAAGCTGGGGACAGCGCGGTGTACGAAGGGGAGAGATGCGCAGCGGAACGGCGAAAGTGGTCAATACCGAGCTCACCGACGACGACGTAGCCCGCTACGCCCGGGTGGTGGGTCTCCGACTCCGGGCGGTGCGCCGGCAGAAACGCCTGTCGCTGCAGGCGGTCGAACGTGCTTCCTCCGAGGAGTTCAAGGCCTCCGTCCTCGGCGCCTACGAGCGGGGCGAGCGGACGATCTCGGTGCCCCGCCTGCAACGCCTCGCCCAGATCTACTCGGTGCCGGTCGACCAGCTCCTGCCAGCCGACATGTCCCAGCCGCTCGGCCGGGCAGCCGCGGCAGCCGCCCGCGCCACCAATGGCGACGAGCGGCCGATCCGCAAGATCACGGTCGACCTCGTGCGCCTCAACGAGGCGGCCGGGGCCGAGCGCGATCTCCTCCGGCACTTCCTGGCCTCTGTCCAGGTTCAGCGACAGGACTTCAACGGCAAGGTGATCACGATCCGCGAAGGCGACCTCCGTGTCATGGCCTCGATGTTCGGCCGCAGCGTCGAGGCCCTCGCCGCCCGCCTGGAGGAGCTCGGTCTTCTCCATCACCCCGGCGCGAACGGCTCGACCTGACGGGTACCACCGGCCTGCATCCCCCTTTCTCGCCCAGCGCCGCTGAGCTCGCCCAGGCGCGTCTGCCCCTGCTCGGGCCCGGCATCTACGTCCACATTCCCTTCTGCGCCAGTCGCTGTGACTACTGCGCCTTCGCCACCTGGACGGACCGTCACCACCTGGCGACGAGCTACGTGGAGGCGTGCCTGCGCGAGTACGCGGCCGCCCGCGAGGCCGGTCTCGAGCGGGCGAGCACGATCTTTTTCGGGGGCGGGACCCCGAGCCAGCTGGCCACCAAGGAACTCCTCCGCCTCCTCGGCGCCCTCGAGCGTGCCCCGGGCGCAGAGGTGACGATCGAGGCCAACCCGGAGGATGTCACCCCCGATTGGCTCGAAGCCTGCGTCGCCGGGGGCGTCAACCGCATATCGCTCGGCGTGCAGTCCCTCGACCCCGTCGTCTTGCAGGGGCTCGGCCGCCGCCACGACCCTGACGCGGTGGCTGCGGCCGTCGCCAGCATCGCCGCCGCCGGCATCGAGCGCTACAGCGTCGACCTCATCTACGGCGGTTTCGGCGAGACCGACGAGAGCTGGGCTGGCACGCTCGCGGGCGTCCTCGCCCTGCGCCCACGGCCCGGCCACGTGAGCGCCTATGCCCTCACCGTCGAGGCGGGCACCCCGTTGGCCGGCGACTCGGCCCGCCATCCCGATGACGACGCCCAGGCCACCCGCTACGAGATCGCCGAGGCGGTGCTGACCGGGGCCGGCATGAGCTGGTACGAGATCTCGAACTGGTCGCGCCCGGGCGAGGAGTCCCGCCACAACCTCAACTACTGGATGGAGGGCGACTACCGGGGACTCGGGTGTGCCGCCCATAGCCACCACGCCGGGCGCCGCTGGTGGAACGTCCGCACCCCCGAGCGCTACATCGAGCGGATCCGGTCGGGCGCCTCGCCGGAGTCCGTCTCGGAGAGCCTGCCCCTCTCCCGACGCCGCCTCGAAACCCTCGAGCTCGCCTTGCGGACCCGCCTCGGAGTCCCGGCCGACTCGCTGGCCGAGGCCCTTGACGCCGAGCCGGCGCTGGCGGACCTCGTGGCCCTCGATGCCTGCAGCGGGCGCTTGGTGCTCACGCTCTCAGGACGGCTGCTGGCGAACGAGGTGGCGTGCCGTTTACGCCCAAATACTCCGAAAGTGGTCGAGATGGGCGGCGTCCGTGGGTAGTCTGTCATCGTGCCCGAGCCGATCACCTGGATGAGCACCCCTTCTGTGGCCGAGTACCTGGGCGTCAACACGCGCACCGTCTACCGGCTCATCGACGAAGGCGAGCTGCCCGCCTACAAATTCGGCCGGGTGATCCGCCTGAAGGAGAGCGACGTGGTCAATTTCATCGAGCGGAGCCGGATCGCCCCCGGCAGTCTCGAGCACCTCTACCCGGAGCCGGTCCGCTCGGAGAGCTGAGTCCCGTGGACTGCCTGTTCTGCGCCATCGTCGCCGGTGACTCCCCCTCCACCGAGGTCCTCTCGACCGAGGTGGCCTACGCCTTCCGGGACATCCACCCGAAGGCACCGACGCATGTCCTCGTCGTGCCCCGCGAGCACATCACCGACGCAGCCGCCCTCGACCCCTCGCACGCCGCCGTGCTCTCCGGTGTCTTCGCCGCCGCCCAGCAAGTCGCAGCCCTGGAAGGGCTCGGGGAGCGCGGCTACCGCCTCGTCTTCAACGTCGGCGAGGACTCCGGCAACAGCGTCCCCCACCTCCATCTGCACGTGCTCGGAGGCAGGCGGCTGTCGTGGCCACCCGGTTGAACCGGACATGGCCGAGACGGCGTTGCCCCCGGTCGCCCTGCCGGACAGGGGCCGGCTGGTAGCCTCGTCCTGATCACAGCGTGCCCTCGACCCAAGCCAAGATCCTCGTTCCCGGCAACCACCTCATGGTGGGACTGCTCGGCCAGAAGGACGAGTTGCTCCGGACCGTCGAGCGGGCCTTTGCGGGCACCACTATCCACGTCCGTGGCAACGAGATCAGTGTGGACGGACCGGACGCCGCCCGCGTCGCCCACCTCTTCGAGGAGCTCGTCGCCCTCCTCGAGCGGGGACATTTCGTGGACGAGGCGAACATCGGACGCTCGATCGAGATGGTGAAAGAAGACCTGCGCCCCTCGGAGGTGCTGACGACCGAGCTCGCCCGCTCCCCCCGTGGCAAGCGCGTGCACCCGAAGACGGCCGGCCAGAAGCGCTATGCGGAGGCGATCACCGAGAACGTCATCACCTTCGGGATCGGACCGGCAGGAACCGGCAAGTCCTATCTCGCCG
>DASPSK010000308.1:0-6027 GCA_035623975.1 Acidimicrobiales bacterium
CGCCCCCACGAGAGTGCCCGCCACGACGAGCACGACGGAGTGGAGCACGAAGCCGCTCGCCGCCACCGCCAGGCCTGTGAAGGAGTTCAACAGGGAGATGAGCACGGGGACGTCGGCGCCTCCGATCGGAAGCACGAAGGCGACACCGAAGAGGAGGGCGAGGCCGGCGACGGCGACGACGAGCCAGGTGTGGGGGCTGACGCAGGCGGCCACGCCGAGCCCGAGGATTCCGGCGCCGACGATGCCGTTCATCACCTGCTGACCGGGATAGGTGATCGGTCGGCCCGTCATGAGCTCCTGCAGCTTGGCGAAGGCGATGGCGGAACCGGCGAAGGAGATGCATCCGATGATCACGCCGAAGAGCACCTCGACGATCTGGTAGACGGCGAGCTCCCCGGGCGTCGCCTTCAGGAAGGTGGCGAGGGCGATGAGGGCAGCCGCACCGCCGCCGACGCCGTTGAACGCCGCCACCATCTGCGGTATGGCTGTCATCTTCACGAGGCGAGCGGCCGGGAAACCGATGGCGGTCCCGAGCACCATGCCGCCAGCCATGAGGCCGAAGCGCCCGAGCCCGGGCGTGGCGAAGGTCATCCCGATCGCGATCGCCATCCCGGCCGCCCCGATGAGGTTGCCGGCCCGTGCCGTCTTCGGACTGGAGAGCCCCCGCAGGGCGAGGATGAAGCAGACGGCGGCCACGAGGTAGGCGCAGCGAATGCCCGTCTCGATGCTCATGGCTGGCCTGCCTTCTCAACGGGCTTGGCGGCGGCGTCGGACGAGCCCGCGCGGGAGCGGCCCTTGAACATCTCGAGCATCCGGTCGGTGACGACGAAGCCGCCGACGACGTTGATCGTCGCCAGAACGACGGCGACAAACCCCAGCGAGGTCTGCAGAGCCCCGTGCGCCGTCCCGAGCACGATCATGGCGCCCACGAGAACGACGCCGTGAATGGCGTTCGTGCCCGACATGAGCGGTGTGTGGAGGATGCTCGGCACTTTCGAGATGACCTCGAACCCGACGAAGGCCGAGAGCACGAAGATCGTGATGAGCGTGAGGATGTCCGAGCCGTTCATTTCTCCCCTCCTTCGAGCAGCACCCTGGTGGGCTCGTGGCGGACCTCGCCTCCGAAGGTGACGCAGGTGCCGGCGATGATCTCGTCGTCGAAGTCGGGGTCGAAGGCGCCGCCCTCGGCCGCGAAGAGGCCGAGCAGCTCGGCGATGTTGCGCGCATAGAGGAAGCTGGCATGCGTGGCCATGGTGCTGGCGAGGTTGCTGGCGCCGTACACGGTGACGCCGTTGGCGACGACGTCCTTACCCGGCTCCGCCAGCTCGCAGTTGCCGCCGGACTCGGCCGCCAGGTCGACGATGACGCTGCCCGGCCGCATGCGCCCGACCATCTCTGCGGTCACGAGGAGGGGAGCGCGGCGCCCGGGGATGGCGGCCGTCGTGATGACGGCGTCGGCTGCCGCCACCTCGTTGCCGATCAGCTCCCGTTGGCGGGCGAGGAACTCCTCGGACTGCTCACGGGCGTAGCCACCCTGGCCTTCCTGCGTCTCGAGCTCGAGCTCCACGAAGCTGGCCCCGAGGGAGCGCACCTCGTCCCGGGCTGCCGGGCGCACGTCGTAGGCGCGCACGACGGCGCCGAGCCTGCGCGCGGTGGCGATCGCCTGCAGCCCGGCGACGCCCGCACCGAGGACGAGAACCTTGGCGGGAGGAACCGTGCCCGCAGCCGTCATGAACATCGGGAAGAAGCGCGGGAGACGATCGGCGGCGATGAGCCCGCCCCGGTAGCCGGTCACGGTTGCCTGGGACGAGAGCGCATCCATGGCCTGGGCGCGGCTGATGCGAGGCAGGAGGTCGAGGCTGAAGGCGCCGATGCCACGGGTCACCAGCACCTTGACGAGCTCGAGGTTGCTCGCAGGCTGGAGCAGGCAGATGAGGGCGGAGCCCTCCGGCAGGTGTCGCGCTTCCTCCACCGTCGGCGCCTGCACCTTGCAGATGACGTCGGCGCGGCGGAAGAGGGCGCCGTGATCGGGCGCGATCGTTGCCCCGGCCGCCACGTAGTCGTCGTCGCTGAAGAGGGCACCGGCTCCGGCGCCCGCCTCGATCGTGACGTCGATTCCCTTCGCCTCCAACCTCGGGAGGACATCGGGGACGGCGGCGACGCGGCGCTCTCCGGGCGCGGACTCGCGTGGGACGGCCACATGCATGGCGGTGGTCTAGCAAACGTCGATGCCACCGGTCGACCTGTGTCGTCGGAGCGGGTGCGGTCGTCATGCGTACATGCGCCCGTTGCCTTAGAATTCCGGCCCGAGGGTTGGGGGTGCGATGCCGAGGCAACACGCATACAGATACGTGCGCCCGCGATGCCGGCCGCCCACATCTCATGCCCGCTGACCCTGTCCCCCTGCCCGAGCCGCCGGGCGAGGGCTTCGACCGCACCGCCGCCCAGTTACGCGGCGTTCTCCGGCTGGCGCGCCAGCTCGCCGTCATGGAGGACGAGCAGACCCTCATCCACATGGTGGTCAACACCGCCCGCTCCGTCCTCGGGTACTCGGCCTGCGTGCTGGCCTTGCGTGGCGACGATGGAAATTTTCACCACCGTGCCTCCGCGGGTGTGCAGATCGAGGACGATCGTGCCTTTCGCAGCGTCGTCGTGAGCGCGTCGGCCTTTGAGGCCCTCACGCACGCCTCCATCGCCCTTGGCGGCGTGCACTGGGTCCCTCCCGGACATGCCGTGCGCGACCGCGACGACGTCCGGGCTGCCGTCATGACGACCGGCGTCTCGGTGCCCTCGCGCACCTGGCAGCCCGGCTCGCTCCTGTTCGCTCCCCTCATCGACTCGGACGGCAACGCCATCGGGTACATCAACCCCGACGATCCCTTGTCCGGAGAGTTGCCCGCGCCTGAGCAGGCGCTCATGTTGGAGACGCTGGCGGAGCTGACGGTCGTCGGGCTCGAGATCGTGCGGGCGCGGTCGACGGAGCGGGCCGCGCGGGCGATCGCCGAGGCGCAACGGGGCCAGCTCGAGGCGCTCATGGCCGCGAGCGCCCGGGTGCGGGGGGACATGGCCCTCGACCAGGTACTGCAAGGAATCGCCCGCGCCATGTCGAACGCCGGCGGTTTTCGCCGGGCGGCCATCTACCTCCTCGTCGAGGGCGACACCCTGGAGGTCCGCGCCACGGTCGGCCTCTCCTCCTCGGAGGACGCCGAGTTGCGCTCCAACATCGTCTCCCTCGCCGAATTCGCCCCCGCCATGCGGCCCGACATGTTGATCTCCCGCTCGTACCTGTTCGACCACAGGCGGTTCAGCATCCCTGCCGAGCTCGATGCCAAGCTGAACACGCCCGCGCCCGATCCGGAGTGGAAGGAAGGGCAGTGGCACGCCGAAGACATGCTCACCGTGCCGCTCGTGGCTCTTTCCGGCGAGCTGATAGGCCTGATCTCACTCGACGAGCCGAAGAACGGCCTCCTGCCCGACCGAGCGCACGTGCAGGCTCTGGAGTTCTTCGCCGACCAGTGCGCCACGGCCGTCGAGCATGCCCGGGAGTTCGAAGCGATACGGGCGGAGGCCCAGACCGATCCGCTCACGGGGCTCGCCAACCGGCGCGCCCTCGTCAACGCCGTCACGCGGGCGACGGACCGCCTGCGCCAGCGGGACGAGCCGAGCACCGTGCTGTTCATCGACATCGATCACTTCAAGCCCGTGAATGACACCTACGGCCACTCCCAGGGAGATCTCGTCCTCCAGTGGATCGGCAGCGCCCTCTCGGACCGCCTGCGCAAGCACGACGTGCTCGCCCGCTATGGCGGAGAGGAGTTCGTAGCCCTGCTCGGCGACACGGACCTCGACGAGGGGTTGGCCATCGCCGAAGCTCTGCGCGAGCGCATCGCCTCGCTCGACTCGACCCAGCTCACGGGCGAGCTGCCCATCCGCATCTCCATCGGAGTTGCCGCCCTGTCGAAGGACTCCATCTCGGCCGACGACGTGTTGGCGGCGTCCGACGCGGCTATGTACGAGGCGAAGAGACGGGGCCGCAACCAGGTGTGCGTGGCGACGCCGGCGGATCGGGTGGCCCTGCAACGGGCGGACCGGGCCCGGGAGGAAGGCGAGACGCCGGCGCCTTGAGCGGTGGCGTCACTCGTGGAGGTGTGCGGGACAAGGCGGCTTCGATCCGCAAGGCTGGAGCGCGTCGGCACGGCTGGCCTAGTCGATCGAAGCGAAGAGGAGCGGCCTCGTAGACTCGTCACCGTGACAGAGAACGGCGCCGGCGAGGCGGGAGCGAGCAACTGGACCAAGTGGCGCCGAGAGTACGAGGCGACAGCCTTACGCGACATCGACTTCGAGACGCTCTCAGGCGTTCCCCTCGAACCCGTCTACGGCCCCGGCGACGAACTTCCCGGCCTCTACCCCTACACGCGGGGCCCGTATGCCTCGATGTACCGCTCGAAGTTGTGGACCATGCGCCTGTTCGCCGGCTTCGGCACGGCGGAGGACACGAATGTTCGCTTCAAGGAGATCCTCCGCTCCGGCGGCGACGGTCTCTCGACGGCCTTCGACCTGCCGACATTGATGGGGCGCGACTCGGACGATCCCGCATGCCTGGGTGAGGTCGGCCGCTGCGGCGTGGCCGTCGACACGCTGGCCGACGTCGAGGACCTCTTTGCCGGCATCGACCTCGGAAGAGTGACGACGTCGATGACGATCAACTCGCCGGCCGCCGTGCTCCTGGCGATGTACCTGGCGGCCGCCGAGAAGAGCGGGACGCCGCGCCGGGCCCTCGGAGGCACCATCCAGAACGACATCTTGAAGGAGTACCAGGCCCAGAAGGAATACGTCTTCCCGCCCCGTCCCTCCGTGCGGATCGTCACCGACATGATCCGCTACTGCTCGGCGGAGATGCCGAGGTGGCACACGGTGTCGGTGTCCGGTTACCACATCCGCGAAGCCGGCTCGACGGCCGCCCAGGAGCTGGCCTTCACGCTCGCCAACGGTTTCGCCTACGTGGAGGCGGCCATGGCGGCGGGCCTGCCGGTCGACGAATTCGCCCCCCGCTTGAGCTTCTTCTTCAACGCCCACCTCGACTTCTTCGAGGAGATCGCCAAGTACCGGGCGGCGCGGCGAATCTGGGCCCGCTGGATGGCAGAGCGATACGGAGGCGTCAGCGAGCGCGCCCTGCAGCTGCGGTTCCACACGCAGACGGCGGGGTGCTCGCTCACCGCCCAGCAACCGGAGGTCAACATCGTCCGCACGGCCATCGAGGCCCTCGCCGGCGTCCTCGGCGGCACGCAGAGCCTCCACACGAATTCCATGGACGAGGTACTCGCCCTGCCGACGGAGAAGGCCGCTCGTATCGCCCTTCGCACCCAGCAGGTGGTCGCCCACGAGATCGGTGTCACGAGCGTCGCCGACCCTCTCGGCGGCTCCTACTTCCTCGAGGCGCTCACCGACGAGCTGGAGCGCCAGGCGGAGGAGGTCTTTGCCCACCTGGACGAACTCGGGGAGGGATCCATCCTCGAAGGCGTCTACGCCGGCATCGACGAAGGCTGGTTCCAGTCCGAGATCGCCGATGCGGCGTACGCCTACGAGCAGAAGGTCTCCTCCGGGCGCCGCGTCGTCGTCGGCGTGAATGCGTACTTCGAAGGCAACGAGGAGGATCCGCCCCCGATCCTCCATATCGGCCACGAGGTCGAGGAGCTTCAGAACAAGCGTCTGGCCGACGTCCGTTCCCGCCGCTCCGGCGATGCGGTCGAGGCCGCTCTCGCGCAGGTGCGGGCGACGGCCGCCAGGCCGGATGCCAACCTCATGCCGGCGGTGCTCGAAGCCGTGCTCACCTACGCCACGGTCGGCGAGATCATGAATGCCCTCGCCGAAGTCTTCGGCCGGTGGCGCGAGACGGCGAGGATCTGAGCGGCTGCCCGGCCGCGCAACGGTGGCAGTGCCGTGGGACGACTGAGCGCTGGCCTTTTGCTGTTCCGGTTGACCGCCGGCACCGAGAACGCCGGCACCGAGAACGCCGGCACCGAGAAC
>DASPSK010000310.1:0-11814 GCA_035623975.1 Acidimicrobiales bacterium
ATCGTCTACTGCAACGCCAAGGCGGGGCGAGCCTCACTCGACCCGAAGGCGGAGGGGACCGACCTCGAGCCGCTCTTCGAAACGATCCGGACCGGCATCCCGGCTCCCACCTACGACAGCGGTCATCCCTTCCAGGCGCTCGTGACGAACCTCGACGCCTCGCCCTATGTCGGGCGCCTCGCCCTCTGCCGGGCGCTCCACGGCTCCATCCGCCGCGGCCAGCAGGTGGCCTGGTGTCGGGCCGACGGCTCCATCGAGAACGTCCGGGTCTCCGAGCTGTACGTCACCGAGGGGCTCGAGCGGATCGACGCCACCGAGGTCGGGCCTGGGGACATCTTCGCCGTCGCCGGGCTGGCGGACGTCACGATCGGCGAAACGCTGGCCGACCCGGACGATCCGAGGCCGCTCCCCGTGCTCACGGTGGACGAGCCCAGCCTGTCGATGACGATCGGCATCAACACCTCGCCCCTTGCCGGCAGGGACGGAAAGAAGCTGACCGCCCGGCTGCTCAAGAACCGGCTCGACGCCGAGCTCGTGGGGAACGTCTCGCTGCGTGTCTTCCCGACGGAGCGACCCGACGCCTGGGAGGTGCAAGGACGGGGCGAGCTCCAGCTGGCTGTGCTCGTGGAGGTGCTGCGGCGGGAGGGCTTCGAGGTGACGGTGGGCAAGCCCCAAGTGGTCACCCGCGCGATCGACGGCAAGGTGCACGAACCTGTCGAGCATGTCTCGATCGACGTACCGGAGGAGTACCTCGGGGTCGTCACGCAGCTCGTGGCCGTGCGCAAGGGGCGGCTCCTGCAGATGGTGAACCACGGCACGGGTTGGGCGCGCCTCGAGTACCTCGTGCCGGCCAGGGCCCTCATCGGTTTCCGCACCGAGTTCCTCACCGAGACGCGGGGTACGGGCATCCTCCATCACGTCTTCGAGGGCTTCGAGCCCTGGTTCGGTGACCTGCGCATGCGCCCAACGGGGTCGCTCGTGGCCGACCGGAGCGGCGTGACGACGATGTACTCGTTGTTCAACCTGCAGGACCGGGGCGCCCTGTTCGTCGCGCCGGGCGTCGAGGTCTACGAGGGCATGATCGTCGGGGAGAACGTGCGCGCCGAAGACATGGACGTGAACCCCACCCGCGAGCGCAAGGTCACCAACATCCGGTCGTCGACGGCCGAGGAGCTCGTGCGCCTCATCCCTCCTCGGCAGCTGTCGCTCGAGCAAGCGCTCGAGTTCATCCGCGAGGACGAGTGCGTCGAGGTGACGCCCCAGCAGGTGCGACTCCGCAAGACGGTCCTGGACCAGCAGATCCGCGGCCGAACGACCGCACAGGCCAAGCGAGCTCGTCTCTCGGCCGCCACCGGCTGAGGCCGCTGTCCGGAGCGCCGCGCCGCTGTGCAGCAGGCGCTCGCTCGACATGCAGACCCGGCAGTTGGGATGCTGGAGCCGTCGATCCCGAACCGAGAACACCCCCATCACTCGAGGAGTCAGGTGCCGTGAGCAACGAGTACCCCTACGCCGAGCGCTTCGGCGTCATCCGCGTCCTGCCCGAGCACGGGCGCAGCCGAGACGACGTCCTGGCCGAGCTGCGGGAGATGGCGCACCTGGAGGATCGCGCGTGGGAATCGGGTCGATGCTCAGGGACGATGTACTGCGGCGATCATTCCCACTACGACTTCATGAACGAGGCCTTCGGGCTGTTCTCGCATGTGAACGCACTCCAGCGGGACATCTGCCCGAGCGCGACGCGTTTCGAGGGCGAGATCATCGCCATGGCGCTCGATCTCATGCACGGCGGAGAGGTGGAGGGATCGACGCCGGCCGGCCTCGTGACCACAGGTGGGACCGGAAGCATCCTGCATGCCGTCCTCTCGTACCGCGACCACGCCACCGCCACCCGGGGCATCACCCGGCCGAACCTCATCAAGCCCGAGACCGCTCACCCCGCCTTCGACAAGGCGTGCCACCTCTTCGGCGTCGAACTGCGCCGCGCCCCCGTCGACCCCCTGACGACCCTGGCGGATCTCGGGTGGATCGCCGAGCACATCGACGACCAGACGATCGCCATCGTCGGATCTGCGTGCAACTACGGCTACGGCACGATCGACCCCATCGCCGCCATGGGCGAACTGGCGCTCGAGCGAGGTGTCGGGCTGCACGTCGACGCCTGCCTCGGTGGGTGGATCCTGCCCTTCGGGCAGGAGCTCGGCTACGACATCGACACCTTCGACTTCCGCCTGCCGGGCGTGACGACGATCTCGGCTGACACCCACAAGTACGGCTACGCCTTGAAGGGCACCTCGACGCTGCTGTTCCGCGACAAGGCGCTGCGCAACTCGCAGTACTTCTACCTGACGGACTGGACGGGCGGGAAGTACTGCTCGCCCGGAATGGAGGGCTCCCGGTCGGGCGGGCTGCTGGCGGCGACGTGGGCGTCCATGGTGCAGCTCGGGCGCGACGGCTACATGAAGTACGCCAAGGCGATCTTCGGGACGGCCGAGGAGATGAAAGCCGCCGTGCGCTCGCACCCGGAGCTGCGTCTCATGGGGATCCCGACGTTCCTGTTCAGCTTCACCTCCGAGGATTTCGACGTCTACCACGTGAACGACTTCATGCGCCTGCGTGGTTGGCGCTTCAACGGCCAGCAGTACCCGAACGCGCTCCACATGGCTGTCACCCGGCCGCAGACGGCCATGGGCGTGGCGGCGGCGTTCGCGTCGGACCTGTCCGAGGCGGTGGCGCACGCCGCCGCCCAGCACGCCGCCGGTGCCGGTGCTGCCTCGAGCGCCATCTACGGCGGTGTCGCGGGTGGGATGACCGACGAGGCGGACGAGTTCATCCGCATGATCATGGCCGAGATGATGGACCGCCAGCAGATGGTGCCGCCCACCGTCGATGCGGGCGCTCCGGGTACGTCAGCCGCAGCCTCGTGACCGCGGTTGGCGGCGGGGTCGCCCCGGATCGAGACCTGCGGGCTGTGCGGGACGAGCGGTACGTCCTCGCCATCGACCTCGGCACGGGCGGCCCAAAAGTCGGCTTCGTCTCCCTCGGCGGCCGCCTGGCCTGGCAGGAGCACGAGAAAATCGAAACCCGATGGATCGGCGCCGCCGGCGCCGTGCAGGACGCCACCGCCTGGTGGACGGCCATCCGCGGCGCCGCCCGCCGTGGGCTCGCCTCCGGTGCGGTCGCGCCCGCCGAGGTCGTCGCCGTGTGCGTCACCGGCCTGTGGGCGAGCACGGTGCCCGTCGACGAGGCAGGCGAGCCCATCGGGGAGGCGCAACTGTGGATGGACAGCCGCGGAGGGCGCTATTCGAAGAAGGTGATCGGCGGTCCGGTCGCAGGCTACGCGCCCCGCCCAGCCTTGCAGTGGATCCGCCGCTCGGGGGGTGCGCCTTCCACGAGCGGCGCTGACCCGATCGGGCACATCCTCTACCTGCTGAACGAGGAGCCCGAGGTGGCGCGAGGCGCTCGCTGGTTCCTCGAGCCGATCGACTACCTGTCGATGCGCCTCACCGGCGTCGCCGCCGCATCCCATGCCTCCATGACCGCCGCCTGGCTGACCGACAACCGGAACCTCGGCCAGCTCGAGTACGACCCGGTGCTGCTGGGCCTCGCCGGCCTCGAGTCCATCGCCTCGAAACTCCCCCCGCTACACCCGACCGGCTCCGTGATCGGCACCGTCCGGCCCGATGTCGCCGCCGAACTCGGGCTGAGCGAGGGCGTGCAGGTCGTGACGGCCGTGCCCGATCTCCACACGGCGGCGTGCGGGGCCGGTGCCGTGGCGGACTACGCCACGCACCTCGCCATCTCGACGAGCGCCTGGATCGGGGCGCCGGTGCCGAACAAGAAAACCGACGCCGTCCGGCAGGTCGCCTCCGTGCCGGGCTTGACGGCCGACCGCTATCTCATAGCCAACAACCACGAGACCGGCGGGCTCTGCCTGCAGTGGTTGCGTGACAGCGTCCTTCACTCTTCACAGCCCTTCGACGAGCTCACCGCCGAAGCCGAGGCGTCGCCTCCGGGTGCAGGGGGAGTGATTTTCACGCCCTGGCTGAACGGGGAGCGCTCCCCCGTGGACGATCGCCGGGCGCGGGGTGGTTGGCACAACCTCTCGTTGGCGACCGGTCGGGCCGACCTCGTACGCGCCGTCCTCGAGGGCGTCGCCTACAACAACCGCTGGCTGCTCGCCGCCTGTGAGCACTTCGCCCACCGACGACTCGACCCCATCCGCATCATCGGCGGCGGGGCGCAGTCGGATCTCTGGTGCCAGATGCACGCCGATGTGATGGATCGAACCATCGAGCGCGTGGCAGAGCCACTGCACGCCGGGATCAAGGGGGCGGGTCTCTTCGCCTCGATGTCGCTCGGTGCGGTGCGGCCGGGTGAGTTGCGCGACCTCGTCGCGGTGGAGAGGCGCTTCGAGCCGGAACGGGCGAACCGGGCCGCGTACGACCGCCTCTACGACGAGTTCCCGAAGCTGTACAAGATCCAACGCTCGATGTTCAAGCGCCTGAACGACGCGAGCGGCGTCACGCCGCCGTAGTCCTGGCCGGCCGGCGGCTTCAGGGGGCGAACAAGCGCTCGGCCTCCCGGCGCGGCTCGGGGGCGTCCCAGCCGTGACCGGCGCCGCCGGGTGTCTCCGGCGGCGGCAGCCAGCGCCAGCTCCCCGGGCCGCCCTCGATGCGGTAGCCCTGCTGGGACTTCATGGCGTGGTGCATGCGGCACAGGAGGCAGAGGTTCGAGAGCTTCGTCTTGCCCCCCTTGGCGAATTCGACGATGTGGTCGATCTCGAGGTGGAAGCTGCTCGAGCAGCCGGGCACGACGCACGTGCGGTCCCGCGCCGAGAGCGCCGTCTGCACGGCGGCGGGGATCGTGCGGGTGCAGGAGAAGACCGAGTGGATGTCACATCCGGCCTTGACGACAAGACGGATTCCCGCGCTGTCGAGGTAGCGCTGCACGACCGAGAGGGGCACGTGCCCGCCACCCTCGACGGTGCACTCCTCCCCGGCAGCGAGCGAAGCGCGCCGGAGCGCTTCGAGGCTGACGTGGAACAGGATCGTGGCGGCGGGGCGCCCACCCGGGCGAGGACCGGGGCGCGTCTCTGCCGGTGCTTCCCGCCGGGCCGCCGCAACGGGCTGTTCACCCGGGCCCGTGCCTGAGAATCCCGGCGTGGGCGGATGCGCCGGGGACGCTGGAGGCTCGCCGGCGTAGCTCTGCTGTCCGCTCACGACTGCGACGAGCGCATCGGCCATGTAGGCCTCGCGGGGCTCCCGCAACCCTGCACGCCGTGCTGCATCGAACAGGTGGTTGGCCTCGTGCTCGATGCCCGAGAGGAACAGTGCGCCGTCCTCGGGCGCCAGCGAGAAGCGACCCTTGAAGGACCCATCCGCGTCGAGCCAGGTGCGCAGGTGCCGCTCCGCATGAATGCGCGCGTAGCGTGCTTCGTCCTGCTCACGCGAACGAGCGGCCGCCTCAAGCCTGTCGGCCTCGTCTCGCAGCTCCCGAAGCGACCCCTTTCTCGCCCGCTCGAGCAGCTCGGCCTCGGAGGAGGGATCGGCCGCTCCTCCGCGGGCGACGGCGGCCGCCTGATCCGGCGAGAGCTCGCCGGCGCGCATCGCCCCCTCAAGCCCGGGCAGGTCGGAGAGCCGGCCTGCCGTGGCGAGGAGCGAGCGGGAGGCGCCCGTCGGCTCCCCGCAGAGGTCCCCCAACCAGGAGCCCGCGTCCCGGTGGCCGCAACGCTCGAAGTACCCCGTCTCGTTCACTCGCTTGGCACAGATGGTGATGCCTGCGCCCGCCAGCTTGGAGATGGCCGAGAAGCGCTCCACCAGCATCGCCGCGTCCGCTCCTGAGAGAGCATCACCATCCAGTCCGGCGACCACACCGCGCAAGACCGAAGTGGCCTTCGAAAGCTCTTCGATGAGCACATCCGCTCCTTCGTGAGAACTGAAGCTACAGACCAAAGGCGCTCAGCGCGAGCGTGCTTGGGACCTGAGCTCGATCGAACCCGAACACGTGTTCGTATCGTATCAGGGGGGTGTGTCAAGGCCGAGCGCCGACGCCATCACCGAGGCGTGTAGTTGCATGCTGTATGCATGTACTCTACGATTTCCCTCGTGGTGACCCCGGCTCGCCCGAGCGCAGCTCAACGAGCAGCTCAACGAGATGTCGGCCGGATCGAGGCTGCCCTCGCCGACCTCCTCCGGCTGACCGGCTCGATCCGGGTGCACGAAGCCCGTATGCGGGCGGCCGAGCTGCGCGTGTCCCGTACCCAGCTGAGCTTTCTCGGTTGGCTGGCGGAGCGGGGCCCGACTCCCGTGTCGAAGTTGGCGGAGTGGGCCGACGTCAGCCAGCCCGCCGCCAGCCGGGCGCTCAGCCAGCTGGAAGCGGACGGCTACGTCGAGCGGAGCGCCGACGAGACTGACGCCCGTGTGAACCTCATCGCGCTCACGCCAACCGGTCTGAACGCTCGCGCTCGCGTCCTCCAGCTCATGCGCAGGCAGCTCACCTCTGCCTTGTCCGGCATGTCAGCCGCCGACCGCAGGAGACTCTCCGAGCTACTGGCACAACTCGTAGCGGGACTGCGGGAGGCTCCGATGACGGAACTGGAGCGGGCGTGAGCACCGTCTCGCCCGAGCGTCGAGATGACGCAGGCGGCTTCGGTGGGTACGTGGGCACGTCAGGCACCCCAGTGACGGCACGTCATCCCGTCAACGAAGCGATGATCGCTCACTGGTGCGATGCCATGGGCGATGCCAACCCGTCCTACACCGATGCAGTGTTCGCCGCCTCGTCAGTCCACGGGGGCATCGTGGCGCCGCCGGCGATGCTCGATGTCTGGGACCGCGGCGGGCTCGTCGTCAACCGCCAAGGTGCCAGCCCGCGCACCAAGGTGATGGAGGCGCTGTTCGCCCAGGGCCTCGACTCGATCGTCGCCGTGAACACGGAGCTGGAGTTTCCTCGTTACCTGCGCTTGGGCGAGACGGTCTCCAGCCTGGAGGTGCTCAGCGACGTCTCCCCCCTCAAGCGCACGGCCCGCGGCCCCGGACACTTCGTCACGACCCGCCACCGGTACACGAACCAGCTCGGGGAACACGTGGGCGACCTCATGTTCCGGATACTCATCTTCCGCCCCGAGGCTCGGGAGGAGTCGATGCAGGCCGCTGCCGAGCGGGAGCCCGACCCGGATCCGGCCCTTCGCCCGGCACCGGCCATCAACGAGGACAACCGGTTCTTCTGGGAAGGAGCCGAGCGCCACCAGCTCCGGATCCAGCAATGCGGCCGATGCGACCGGCTCCTGGCCCCGCCGGGACCGAGGTGCCCCGCCTGCGGCTCGTTCGAGATGAGCTGGATCGTGTCTTCGGGACGCGGCCGGCTCTACAGCTTCGCGGTTCCTCATCACCCGAAGGTGGCGGGTTTCTCGTATCCCTTGACAGTCGGCCTCGTGGAACTGGAAGAGGGAACTCGCATCGTGGCCGACCTCGTGGGTATCGACCCGCACGCCGACATTCGTATCGGGATGCCTCTCGAGCTCTGCTGGCTGGAGGGCGGCGCGCTGCCGTTGCCGCAGTTCCGTGCGCCGGCACCGGTGCGGGCGTTCGAGACCGTGCACCTCGACGAGCTCAGCGCTGGCGACGCCTTGCCGGTCTGCTCAGTGCCCATCACCACCACGCTCGTCGTTGCCGGGGCCATCGCCACACGGGATTTCACGCCGGTGCACCACGACCGGGACGTGGCCGAGCGCGAGGGCTCGAGAGACGTCTTCCTCAACATCAACACGTCCGTTGGGTTGGTCGAGCGCGTGGTCTCAGACTGGGCCGGGCCGGAAGCGGTCTTCCGGTCGATCCGCCTCCGCTTGGGCGCCCCCGGCTTCCCGGGCGACCTGTTGACGTTCTCCGGCCAGGTGGCCGCCGTCGAGGGCGAGAAGGGCACGGCGACGATCAGCCTCAAGGCGAGGGATTCGCTCGGCGATCACGCCGTCGCCACCGTCGAGCTGTCACTGCCGGCGACAGCCGGCATGAGCCGATCGTGAGCCGGTCGTGAGGGCGTGATGCGCCACGCCTACGCTGGCAGGACGGCGATCTGTGGCATCGGGGCGACCGAATTCTCGAAACGCTCCGGGCGCAGCGAGCTCCGTCTCGCCCTCGAGGCCTGCGTGGCGGCCCTCGATGACGCCGGTGTGGATGCCAGCCGAGTGAACGGTTTCTCCACGTTCACGATGGAGACGAACCCGGAGAACGAGCTCATGCGGCTGCTCGGCATCTCCGAGCTGACGCATTTCAGCCGGGTCCACTTCGGCGGCGGAGCGCCCTGTGCGACGGTGCAGATGGCGGCCATGGCGGTCAACGAGGGCGTCGCCGACTACGTCCTCTGCTACCGAGCTTTCAACGAGCGCTCGGGGCATCGTTTCGGAACCGGTGTGCAGGGGAGGGCGCCGGTGGCCACGGCGGAGGAGGCGCAGTACGCCTGGACTTCGCCCTTCGGTCTGCTGACGCCGGCCTCGTGGGTGGCCATGTTCGCCCGCCGGATCATGCACGAGCACGGAGTGGTGAGCGAGGACTTCGGCCGTGTCGCCGTCGCCGACCGCCGGCACGCCGCCACGAACCCGGCGGCGCACTTCTACGGCAAGCCCATCACTCTCGAAGAGCACCAGGCGAGCCGGTTCATCGTCGAGCCCCTCCACCTGCTCGACTGCTGCCAGGAGACGGACGGCGCGCAAGCGCTCCTCGTGACGAGCCTCGAGCGGGCGCGTGACCTCCGACAGAAGCCGGTCGTGATCGAAGCGGCCGCCCAGGGCATGGCCGACCAGCAACAGATGATGCGGTCGTATTTCCGCGAGTCGCTCACGGGCTTGCCGGAGATGGGGACGTGCGCCAGGCAGATTTGGGAGACGTCGGGGCTGAGCGTCGATGACGTGCGCACGGCGATCTTCTACGACCATTTCACGCCGTTCGTGCTGCCCCAGATCGAGGAATTCGGTTTCTGCGGGCGAGGGGAGGCGCGACACTTCATCGCCGACGGCAACATCGAGCTGGGCGGGCGCCTGCCGATCAACACCCACGGCGGCCAGTTGGGCGAGGCCTACCTGCACGGGATGAACGGCATCGCCGAAGGGGTCCGGCAGGTGCGGGGGACATCGGTGAACCAGGTCGAGGGCGCTGAGCACGTCCTCGTCACGAGCGGCACCGGCGTCCCCACGAGCGCCCTCATGCTTGGGACCGACCCCTAATGGTCCTTTTTGATGGCGACGGCCGAGCAAACAGCACGCACGGCGCGTGCGGTCACAGAAGGCTGCTTGTGTGGGTGAAATACCCCGTGAAAATCAGGATGATGATCGCCAGTATGAACAGCAGGAAAACCACGAAGAGCAGCCTGATGGTCCACAGTTGGGCGACTTCTTTCGTCGTCTTCGGCCTATGCGAGCCGTCATCGAGCTTGGGTGCGTGGTAGTCGCCACCAAGGATCTTCACGCGCCTCGACGATAGCCCTCGCTCGACGGGCCGCGGTTGGCGCCGGGCGGCCGCGGCGGCACGTGGCGGCCGCGGTTGGCGCCTGGCGACCCCGCACCTGGCGACTGGACAGAGGGACCGCCCGACCCCGCTCTTAGCTCACACCCAGAGCTGTGAGTTGCGGAGCGCCGTGGCCATGATCGTGAGCGTCGGGTTGTGGCCGCCGGCGGACGGGAAGACGCTGCCGTCGGCGACGAAGACGTTGTCGAGGAAATGGTGGCGCCCGGTCCCGTCCGTGACCGACGTCTTCGGGTCCAGGCCCATGCGCATCCCTCCCATGATGTGGGCTGTCTGCACGGTGACGCCCGCCCCGATGGGGAAGCGCTGCGAGGGCTCCTCCGGCAGGGCGATGGCCGCGCTGGCACCGGCGGCCTTCAGGAGGCGCACGATCCAGGGCATGTAGAAGGCCTGGGCGGTGAGCTCGTGCAGTCCCGGTGCATAGGTGATGCGGGCGACGGGCAGTCCGCGCCAGTCGCGCACCTTCGGGTCGAGGTCGACACGGTTGGAGGCGTAGGGGAGATCCTCGCCCATCAGAGTGAGGCCGAGGAGCCGGTCGCGCAACAGGCTCGCCCGCATGAGGCGCTTGAACTCGGCGCCGAAGGGTTTCTCGGGGGCGAGGATCTGCAGGATCTGCTGGTACTGGGCGGCCTCGTCGAGCGGGGGGTCGGTCCCTCCGAGCTCGACCTTGCCGGCGCGGAAGTAGGGCAGACCGGCGTCACGGGCGGCGGCGCGCGCGCCTGGGAAGTCCGGGTCGGCGAAGTCGTCGATGTCGTGAGTGTGGTCCCGCCCCCTGTAGGCATGCAGCCGCTCTTCGAGGTAGATGCCCGATCCGTCCGTGAACCAGTGGAACATCATGTAGCGACCGGCAACGTCATGCGGGTCGGGCAAGGAGGACAGCAGCGCCAGGCGGGAGGACTCGATGCCGTTGCCGCCGATGACGACCTGGTCGGCCGCCATCGTGTGATGCGCGCCCGAGGCGTCGATGAACGTGACGCCCGTGGCGCGGCCGCCGCTCGTCTCGACGCGGATCACATTGCTGCAGTCCATGAGCTCGGCGCCGGCGACGAGAGCGCGCCGCAGTGGGGCGAGAGCGCCGATACGCGCCTGGATCGGGCACCCGTAACCCGTGCAGAAACCACAGTTGCTGCATGCCGGTCTCCCGTCGTACTCCTCGCTCGTGATCGCCATGGCGGCCGGGAACGGGTGGAGCCCGACCTTGGTGCATCCTCCGGCGACGACGAGCGAGGAGTACTGCGGGGGGCCGGGAGGCATGGGGAACGGCCCCGATCTGGGCGCATGCGCGAGGGTCAGGGCGGGCAGGGCCGAGACGTCACCTTGCACGCCGATGAGCCGCTCGACTTCCTCGTAGTAGGGGGCGATCTCGGCGTAGTCGAAGGGCCAGTCCTCGATGGCTGCGCCTGGGATCGGGCCAAGGAGGGAGAGCTTCTTGAAGTCGATGTCCCAGTAGCGGGGCGTTTTGGCGTCCCAGTGGACAGCCCCGCCCCCGACGGTCTGAGCGAGCGGTTGCACAAGACCGACAAACGGGCTCGTATCGCGCGGCGACGTCCGAAACACACGCGGATCGGTGATGGGGTCGGGTGCCGCAAAGTTCCGGTTCATCTTCAGCTCGTCGTTCGAGAAGAGCGTCCCGGGACGCTGCGACTCGAGGTCGCTGAAGAAGTTCCTGCCCTTCTCGAGGATCGTGACGTCGTGGCCTGCCTCCGCCAGCACCATGGCGGCGGTGGCAGCGCCTGCGCCACTTCCGACGACGACGGTGCGAGTCGTCACGGAGCCGCCCTCACTTCTCGTTGGAGTCGGCGATGAGGGACAACAGCTTGGCGGCAAAGGCGTCGGGCACGTAGCGGTCGGGGCCGTCGGAATCGGTCACCTCGGCGGCCGTGTACCCGCGGGGCTGCACATCGCCGGGGAAGTGGATGTCCTTCCATCCGACGAGACCGGCGTTGCCGCCGTACTCGGGAGGCGAGTACATCGCTTCGATGGCGTGACCGAACAGGAGAGTCGTGAAACCGTCGTGGTCCTCGGCAAGGGCGGCGTCCCTGCGGTCATTGGAAGCCGTGGTGAAGTCGCCCCCGACGGCCCGGTCGAGGGCGGGGATGCCGCCGGCGTAGGCGGCGCGCCACCCGGCGATGCGGGCCTTCCAGGCCGTCGCCTCGGCCGGCCCGAGGCCGATGAAGTGCGCCATGTCGTCGATGGGGCTGCCGTCGCGGTTGGAGAACGGGCCGCCGGCGAAGATCGCTTGCGGAGACAGGCTGAGCGCCCCGAGCAGCGTGTCGATGTAGCGCACGACGTTCGCCTC
>DASPSK010000330.1:0-10360 GCA_035623975.1 Acidimicrobiales bacterium
CACCGGCTATCGGACGGGAGTGAAGGTGACAGACGCCGAGCTGGACGCCGTTCCCTTGATACGCCACGCCTTCCACGGCGACTGGAACTACACGATCTCAGCGGCATGAACGTTCAATCCATCCCGCGGTGAGCCCTTAGCCATCCATCGCAAAGAACCAGCGAAGTTCGACGAACCGAATCAAAGGAGAAGAAACGATGAGCGACTACACCACTTCCTTCCTGGTCGACCAGGGCCCGGAGGAGGCCTTCGCGGCCATCACCAATGTTCGGGGCTGGTGGTCGGGACAGATCGAAGGGGCGACCGACGAGCTCGATGCCGAGTTCACCTATCGCTACCAGGACATCCACTACAGCAAGCAGAAGATCACGGAGTTCGTTCCGAATAAGAGAGTCGTCTGCCGGGTGCTCGATGCCTATCTCAACTTCACCGAGGACCCGAACGAATGGACGGGCACCGAGGTCACCTTCGAGGTGACTCCCCAAGGTGGCCAAACGGAAGTGCGATTCACCCATGTGGGTCTTGTCCCGGGGTTCGAGTGCTATGAGAAGTGTTCGAGTGCTTGGAGCTTCTATATCAACAACAGCCTCCGGCGACTGATCACCACTGGCCAAGGTGAGCCCAACGCCGACTAGGAAGCCGCGCCTTCGAAGAGCCTGCCTAAACGGTCGGCGACATCAGGAAATCGACGGACACGAGGACTGAAATGGGAAAGATTGTCATCAGCGAGAACATCTCGATCGACGGAGTCATCCAGGATCCCGTGGGCGACGAGGGTTTCAGCCGCGGCGGCTGGGTCGGTCGTATCGGTGACCGAGGCCGAGAGGAGGCGGCCAAGGTCCTGCTCGAAGAAGCGCTGGCTGCCGAGGCGCACCTTCTGGGCCGGCGGAGCTACGAGTTCCTAGCCTCGAGGTGGCCGTCGCGAAGCGGTCAGCTGGCCGACCGGCTCAACGACATGCCCAAGTACGTCGTGTCCTCCACGCTCGAAGGGCCGATATGGCACAACACGACGGTCCTCAAGGGCGACGTGGTAGCCGAGGTATCAAAGCTGAAGCAGGAGCTCAACGGAGAGATCGTCGTGGTCGCCAGCTTCCAGCTCGTACGCACCCTTATCGAGCACGATCTCGTAGATGAGATTCGGCTGATGGTTTACCCAGTCGTACTGGGCGCCGGCGAGCGCCTCTTCGGCGAGACCAGTGACAAGAAACCCGCGCGTCTCATCAAGACCGAGACCATCGGCGATCTGGCCCGCCTCATCTACGAGACGCTCGGGAGAAGGTGACATGGCGTCGAGCGTGCCCACAACCTGAAGCGCGCCGTCCATGACCTGGCTCACCCGGTGAGCGACTGGTCGCAAACGGTCTCGGGTTCGCGGGTCCACCGCAGGACCGGTATGAAGCCTCGCCAAGGTCGCGGTCATGCTAAATCACCCGCTGACTGAGGGCGAGTTACGGTCGCCCGGCGTGGGGAACAGCCGCCGGTTGGACGAGAACGACGCCGTCTGACGCAGCGCCTGCGCTCCAGCGATTGGCCACGATGTACAAGTCGTGCCCGTCGTCACCGCCGAGCATGCACGCGAAGCAGCCGCGGTCGACACCGACCGACTCCAGCACCTTGCCACCCTCGGCGACCCGCGTGCAGCGCTGACCAGGGACACTGGCGTACCAGATCGCCCCTTCGGCGTCGGCGCAGATTCCGTCCGGAGCGGAACCCGGGCCAAGCTCCGCCCAAACACGGCGATCCACCAGCTCACCCGACTCGGTGATGGTCCAAGCCGTCAGCCGGTCGGCGTGCGACTCGGCCAGCACCAGGGTGTCCTCGCCCAGGACGACCATCCCGTTCGGGAACCACACGTCGTCGGCGACTTGGCGGCTGCTCCCATCGGGGAGCACGACGGTCACGGTCCCCCGCTTTTGCTCCTCTACTCGTCGAGAGCCGGGCATATCCACCCATGCCCGGCCGACCCCATCGACGACGATCTCGTTGAAGGGCTGCCCTGTCGCACCGTAGGGCGCTAGGTCTGGACCGGCCAGCAGACCCCTCGGCGTGGTGGCGACGAGCCGGCCATCGGGCAGCCAGTCGATCGAGAACGGAAGCCCATCTACGCGTCTGACGACCTCACGGTTCGCGTTGGCGTCGAACACCAAGATCTCGCCGGCCAGCCAGTCGCACATCCAGAACCGGCCGTCATGCCAACGCGGGGATTCGCCCATCTGAATCCCAGTCGCAAACAGCTCTGTCATGCCTGGTGACGCTCCCTGCTGCCGTCTCTCGCCGGGTCCACCTACACCAAGGTGACCTGCGGTGATCCATCCGCTCCGAAAGCACGCCGAACTGCCCGCCGGGTGCTCGTGCACATCATCGCCGAGACGGCCCAACACGCGGGTCATGCAGACATCATCAGAGAGTCGCTCGATGGAGCCAAGACGATGGGCTGAACGGTGCATCCGGTCTGGACCGGGCGGCCTGCAGGTCTGGATATGCCGCCTGCGACTCGGTGACCCAACTGCGGTCAGGCCTTGATCTGACTGTCGATCCACCGGGTCACAGATTCGAGGAGGGCAGGGCTGACGGGATCGCGCAGCTCCCGTCGGTAGTCGCGGGGTCCTCTCCTCAAGGGATCGGGCCGCAGCACATGGCTGAGATCGTTGACGACGCGCGCCTCACAGGGCCCCGGGGCCAGCTCGGCGATGCGCTCGGTGTCCTCCGGCGGCACCTGCATGTCGTGCTCGCCGACGATGGCCAGGAGAGGGACCGTCACGCGTGGGAAGACGGGCGCGGGGTCGTAGTCGAGGAACTCGCGGATCCACCGGGCGTTGAGCCGCTTGCCCTGGATACGGATGACGTCGGCCGGGTGGATCGGATCCTCTCGAAGGACTTGCGCTGGCTCTTGAGCGGGTCGAGGTGCAGCAACCGGAGGACCGCCTTAGAGGCTCTCGGCAACGTCGGCAGGATCTGCTCGGCCTGCCAGATCAGGATCTCCTCGCCCCGGCGGGCGGCGCAGGCGATGAGGACGGCGCCGGCCACCGCAATGTCGGCGGCGAGATGGGCGGCGTGCAGCGCACCTTCGCTGTGGCCGATGACGATGACCGGCGTGTCCGGGAGCCGTGGGACGAGCCAGCCCAGCGCCGCTCGGGCATCGGCGTAGTTCTCGGTCATCCCGCACGCAAAGAAGTCACCCTCGCTTCTTCCCGCGCCGCGCTTGTCATAGCGAAGTGAGGTGATCCCGTGGTCCTCGAGCGCGAAGGCGAGGGCTCGGCTCACGTTCCCGCGGAAACGCCGGCTGTTGGAGTCACGGTCCAGCTTTCCCGAGCCGGACAGGATGAGCGCGCCGGCCAGGGGGCTCTCCACGTCGACGAAGGTCCCCGCCAGGGTGAGGCCGTCGCTTCGGAAGGTCACCTCTCGAGAAGTCGGCCCGGTCGCTGCGCTGCGATCCGGCGTCATGGGTCGTTCGCCTCGGGTCCCGGTACCAGGATGCTTGCCAGGATCCGCCGTTTACGCCCAGGCGTCGGAGCGTTGGCGAGGCGGGGCTGGATGACCCGGGCGAGGTCCTGGAGCAGCTCGGTGAACTCGGCGTCGGTGAGCCACATCCCCGCCAGGTTGTAGCTCACGCCGTCGCGCACGAGGTCGATGTCACTGCGGGCGAGGTAGCGGTCGAAGTCTCCGACGATCCCCGCCACGAACGCCAAGAAGGCCTGGCGGTGGTCGTCGGCGGTCATCCTGGCAACCTCGTCCAGGCTCACGCTCCCGGCCGCCGCCCGCAGAACGTAGGTCCGCTCGAGCGCGCCCCGGACTCGGCGCTCGGCGACGACGGCGAGGACCCCGCCATCCGCGAGCCGGGCGACGTGGCGGTACAGGCTCGCCGGTGGGACGTCGGGGAGCTCGGTCCTGAGTTTGCTGGTGGTCAGAGCGCGGTCCCCGAGGAAGGCCTGGACGATCCGCAGCCGGATTGGGTGGAGCAGCAGGTCGGCGCTCGTCACAGGCGCAGACTAGCACATTATTCTCGAAACTGGTAACGTTCCTACTAATGAGATCAATTATGACCGCCGGAGGAAACCCAGGCCGGTTCAGGCGGGCCGAGCGCCAGCGCACGAAATCGCTCTCTTCGAGCTGATCTTCGAGATCCTGGCCGCGCACGACCTGCCCACTCGCCTACGCCCCGCCCCCGACTGGGCCACGGCCGCCTTGCAGGCGATTGCACGGGGCGGCGTTGGCGCCGTCGCTGCGCTATCGGCTCAGGTTGCCTCAGCTGATGGCCTGGGCCGTCCTGGCGCCACCGTTCGTGCAAGGATTCCAAGGGTCGCGCGGAGAGCTCCCTCCGAAATGACCGGGAATATGTTGGCATCCTTCCAGCTCTGTTCGACCGACGACCAGTCATAGTAAGACGTCACGAGCGTCCCGTCCTCGATCGGCTCGAGCGTGTATCCGTACTCGTGCCCAAGATTCAATTGACCCTCGACCGTCCAGGCGATCTCGCGATTGGGCTCGAATCTCACGATCTTCACCGTCACGTCATAAAGGCCCAGGGGATAGTCGTTGAGGGCCTCTCGATCCATGTGGACGACGAAGGTATCGCCGAGTGAAGTGACCCCGTTTCCGGTCGCGCCCATGAGCATGCCCGAGCTGTCGATGGCGACGTGGCCCTGTGGATCGGTCAGCACAGCAAAGATCGCCTCCGGATCGGCCGCGATCGCCCGCTTCACCTCCAAGCGCTCGAGCATTGTCCGCAATCCTTGCATGAGTGGAATCGTGAGGAAAGGGCCGGCCGGCGGTGGTTCCGCCGCCTCGACGCGGCGGTACCGGCGGTCTCCTCGCAGAGCACGGGCGTCTCATTCCAGATAGCGAGCCACGACGGGGGCGACGACCGAGACGAGATCATCGATGCTCGCCTCTTTGAGCGACTCGACGCCGAGGACATGGCGCAGCATGGCCACGCCGATGAGCTGCGCCGCGATGAGGCTGGCGCGAAGCTCAGCGCTCGGACCACGCGCGACATTGGCAACGATGGTGATGAGCCCGTCGGAGAGGAACTCACGAAGCATCGTGGCGGCCTGTTCCTCGGCGACGGCCGATCGAACCAAGGCGAGGATGGAGTCGCGGAATCGAGGGTTCGCGAGCAGAGTCAGGTACGTGCGCACGATGAGTTGCGCTGCCTCGGGCGGTCCGAGTGTGGCCAGGGCGCCGGAGAGCTCTGAAAGTGGCGGTGCGGGCAATTCGAGGGCGGCGGCGAAGAGCGCCTCTTTCGACCCGAAGTAATGCGTGATGAGGGCGGGATCGACGCCGGCGCCCTCGGCAACGGTCCGAAAAGTCGTGGCGCGGTAGCCGTGCGCGCCGAACTCGCGACGCGCTGCGTTCAGGATGTGCGCCTTGGTGTTGGAGGTCCCCGGGCGCCTGCCGGTGCGGCTCATGACGGTGAGGCGCCCGACACGATGGCCACGAATGCCTCTTCGAGGTTCGCGGGGGCGACGTCGACTCGTGCTTCGATGATGGCGTCGTCGAGCACGCGTTCCACCTCGAGACGGGGGGCGGGGACTCGCAGCGTGGTTCCCTTGGCCTGTACGACGTACCCGGCCGCGTCGAGCACCTGGTAGGCGCGGCGCCAATCAGCACAGCGGACCTCGACGACGGCTCGCCGTCCGATCACCGCCTCGGCGTCACCATGTGCCACGACCTTTCCCTCGACCATGACCACGAGGTGGTCGCATTGCTCGGCCTCCTCCATGTTGTGCGTGGTCACGAGGACGCCGGACCCAGCGTTGGCGGCGGCGCGGATGTCGGCCCAGAGCCTTGCGGCACTGAGCGGAGAGACGCCCGAGGTCGGCTCGTCGAGCACGAGCAGCTCTGGGTCATGCGAGAAAGCGGCGGCGAAGGCGACCCGACGTTGGAGACCCAAGGGGAGGTCCCGCACCAACTCGCCGGCGGCGTCGGCGATCGTCGCGGGAATGGGGCGACGCTGTTTGAACGCTCGGCAGGTGAAGGTCCAGTTCTCTTCGACCGTCATGTCGTTGTAGAGCCCGAGCGTCTGCGGTACGTAGCCCACCCGCCGGCGGCTGACCGTCGAGGGCGCGCCGCCGAAGAGGAGCGCAGCACCCGCCGACGGCCGGACCAGCCCGAGCAGGCTGAGCAGCAGGGTCGTCTTGCCCGCCCCGTTGGCGCCGAGGAGCCCGATGACCTCGCCAGCGTCGACGGCCAGATCGGCCGAGTCGACCGCCGTGACGGCGCCGAATCGGACCGTGACCGAGTGCGCCTGCGCGAGATGGCCCATCAGCGTCCCCGCATCACATCGTGGTCCAGCTCGGCGACGATGACGGCGTCGTTGAAGTCGGGCTGGATGGCCTGGGCCTCGGGGGGGAGGTGCGCGTCGGGTGCCCAGATGCGCCATGTGCGTCCCCGGAGCCACGACGGGTCCGGGCCGGACGGTTGGGTGCTTTGCCGGAGTGCCCCGACCGCCCCGGGGATGGCGGCAATGACCTCGTCGGGACTTCCGGCCACGATGGCGTGCCCACGATCGAGCAGGGTGACTGCATGGGCGCGCTGTGCCTCGTTCACATACGTCGTGCTCACCACGACGGCCGTCCCCGATGCCGCTTCGCCGGAGATGACGCGCCACAATTGCGCCCGGCTCACTGGGTCGATGCCCGTGGTCGGCTCGTCGAGGACGAGCAGCCGAGGGCGATGGAGAAGCGCCAAAGCGACGGCGAGCTTGCGCTGCATCCCCCCCGAGAGGTGACCACCGAGGCGGTGCTCGACGCCGTCGAGCCCAATCCGCTCGAGGATCTGGGTGCTCCGGTCGGTCAGGTCGTGGGAGGCGATCTCAAAGGCGCGGCCGGAAAAGGCGAGATTCTCTGCGACGGTGAGATCGGGGTAGATGCCTCCGAAGGCCGGGACATATCCGATCTCGGTCTTTCCCGGGCGAGAGACGTCGCCGCCAGCGAGAGGGACGAGCCCGAGGAGTGCTCGCAGGGCGGTGGACTTGCCCGCGCCATCTCCGCCGATGAGCACCGTCACCTGCGAGCGCGCCGCCACAAGCGAGAGGCCGTCCAAGGCGGCACGGCCGCCAAAGCGAACGCTGGCGGAGAACAGACCCCAGGTCATGCAGCCTCGTCAGTGATCTCAGCGAGGGGAATCGCGGTCTGAGAGCTGGGAGCGAGGTCTCGCCGGAACCGAACGACCGCCAGCCCCAGCACGATCACGCCGAGCAGCGCCAGCAAGCCGAGTGGTTGCCAGAGCGCGGTGATCGGTGTCGCCTTCAGCATCACGCTTCGGCTGATCTCGATGAAGTAGCTGAGCGGCAGGATGTAGGCGATCCAGCGGACCCCCACGTGCATCGAGCTGATCGGGAAGATGAGGCCGGAGAGGAGGATCTGGGGAAGCATGATCATGAAGGCGAGCTGGATCGCCTGCCCCTGGTTCTGCGAGACCGTCGAGATGAGCACCCCGAGCCCGAGGGTGACGAGGAGGAACAAGAAGGCACCGAGAGCAAAGACGGCGACGTTGCCGGCGAAGGGGACGCCGAAGAGACCCGCGCCGAGGGCGATGATCACGACGAGGTCGAATGAGGCGACGGCGAGGTAGGGAATGATCTTCCCCGCGATGACGTCCCAGGGCCGAAACGGCATCACCGCCAGCTGCTCGAGCGTGCCCGCTTGGCGCTCCCGGACGACCCCGAGACTGGTGATCAGGGTCCCGATGAACACGAGGATGAGGCCGGCGAGCCCGGGAACGAGCACCCAGGACGTGTTGAGCTTGGGGTTGTAGAGGATCTGGATGGAGAAGGCCGGAGGCGTCTCGCCGGCGGCTCTGGCGCTCTGGACCATCCGACCGAGTGCCGTCTCGGCCGTCTGGACGGAAAAGAGCTGGGTCCCGTCCATGAGAAAGGTGATCGGGCCCTCACCGGTGACCACGGCGACGACGGCTTTGTTGTCGCGCAGCTGCGTCTCCGCCCTCGACCGAGTCTCATCCGGGTCGACCCCGACCACGTCGAAGGGCAGATGGAGGTGCTCGCTCACCACCTGTGCCAGCGGGCCGACGACGACGGTCGGGATCTTCGACACGGTGAAGTTGGCGGCGTAGCCGAAGATCACCAGCATCAGGACCGGCAGCACGATCATCATCGCCAGCGTGCGCCGATCCCGGCGGAGCTCGCGAAACTCCTTCACGATCATCGCCCACATGGCTCAGCCTCCCGGTCTCTGGCGCGTCGATTTCCGACGACGGCTTGGTCTCGGGCCGGAGCCCTTGGCTCCTTCGATTCCTGGCCGCCAAAGGACGCGGTCGGCGACGTCAGTTCGCTCTTTGCGATGGGCCGGTGAATTCAACGCCCATAGAACTCTATAACTGTAGAGATAAGAAGGCAAGCCCTTTACCCGAAGTCCGACCGGAGGGCGGGGTCCTCCCCTCGCTATCGGTTCTTCGCCAGCGCCGCCAAGTGGTCCTTCAACCCCACGCCGTAGGGCGTCGGCTCTCCGGCGTAGTTGACGATGAGAGCTGGCCCGTTGCTGCAGCTCCAGTTGGAGGGCGGTCCTGTCGAGTCCCACGTCCAGCCGAGATAGGAGATGCCGTGGGCATCGGCCCACGGCATGTACGCGAGGTCGTAGGTGTCGACGCAGCCGTTCTCGCCGAACTCGCCCGTGACCACTGGCACGACCTTGGCGAGCGGTGTGATCGTCGAGTTCCAGCAGGCGGGGCTGTTACAGGCGGAGAAGTTGTAGGTGTGGAAGCTGACGATGAGGGCGTGATCGGGGTCGGTCGGCTCGTGGGCGAGCCAGCCGGACTCCTCGCTCGAGTACTCGAGCCCGCCCAGCATGAGCGGAGTCGTCGCGCCGGTCGACCGCACGGCGTCGACGAGAGCCTGCATCCCGGCAGTCTCGTAGGTCACGGTCTTGCCGTTGTCCTCGTAGGTCGCCTGACAGCCGTGCTCCCAGCAGGACCAGGAGTCGATGTACGGCTCGTTGAAGAGGTCGAAGAGCACTCCGTGGTTCGACTTGAAGGCCTTGGCCACCGACTTCCAGAAGCTGGGCGCATGGTCGGCGTCGGCCATTGGCCACTGGCTCTCGGCCGGGTAGTTGCCCGGCGCAGCCCAATGGAGGTCGAGGATGACATAGATGCCGTGCGCCTCGAGGAGGCGAACGTAGGCTTCGACGGCCTTTTAGTAGGCCGGCCCGCTCGCACCTTTGAAGGCGCCGTTTATCCCAAGCCAGCAGTCCTCGTTGAGCGGGACACGCACCGCGTTGACGTGCCAGGAGGCGATCGCCTTCACAGAGGCGGCATCGGAAGGGCCGTCGAAGATCGTGTCGGAGTACATGCACTCGTACTCCGTACCGGAACGGTCCACCCCGAGGAGACGCACGGCCTTGCCCGCCCTGTCGACGAGGTGGTTGCCACGCACCCCGATCCACATCGGCTCGCTCCCCGCCCGAGGCGCTGTTCCCGCCACGGCCGCGGCGGGCGCCGCCGCCGAGAGGAGAAGGAAGAGCACCCCAGAGACCAACAGTCCCCGCCCACGCCAACACATACCGCCACCTCCCGCACTCGCCGCGATTGTAAGAATCGGTCCCTCCCGTGGCATTGACACCCTGGGCGGCAGGCACCTCGAGCGTAATCTGACCGCAACCACCGTCGTCAACGGAGCTACGGATAGCCCCGCATTGATCGGAGGAGTCATCTGGTGGATCGAGGTCGCCTCGAAGCGTTCAGCGACGGGGTCTTCGCGGTTGCCATCACCCTCCTGGCCCTGGATCTGAGCGTCGCCGGGCCGGGCCACGGCTCCCTGGCCCACCAGCTCGGGCACCACTGGCCGCAGTTTGTCGCCTACCTCGTCAGCTTCCTCACCATCGGGATCATCTGGGTGAACCATCACGCCTTGGTACGCAACATCGCCAAGGTCGAGCGAGTGCTGCTGTTCTTGAACCTCTTTCTCCTCCTGTTCGTCGTGCTCATCCCGTTTGCCACCTCGACGATGGCGAGCTACTTGGGCCAACCCGGCTACGACTCGCACGTCGCCATGGCGCTGTATGCCGGGGTGTTCGAGGGCATGGCGATCACCTTCAGCGCCCTCTTCGCCTGGACTCTCAAGGAAGGACGTACGCACCAACCCGTACCGCCCCACGCTCGGCGGGCCGCGACGGGGCGCTTCGCGGCCGGTAACGTGCCCTACCTCGTGGCCATAGGCATCGCCTTCGTCAGCCCGCCCGTCTCGCTCGGTCTGATCGGGGCGGTCGCCGTCTACTACGTGTTCGAGAACACGCCGGCGACTTCGCCTGCCGAAGCGGTACGAAAAACCCCTCCGGGCACCTGATGTCAGTTCACACTGACCTCGTGGGTTTCGTCAAGGTATGAGGACCGCGTACCGGAGGGTGTG
>DASPSK010000333.1:0-6688 GCA_035623975.1 Acidimicrobiales bacterium
GGCTCCGGCGGGAGCGGTGGCTCCGGCGGGAGCGGTGGCTCCGGCGGGAGCGGTGGCTCCGGCGGGAGCGGTGGCTCCGGCGGGCACGGGGGGTACGGCGGGCCAGGGTCGACGGAGAGCTAGGAGCCTAGTGAGAGCCTCCAATCGCCGAGGCTCCTGATCCTCCATCGCCGGCTCCCGGAAACGGGAGTTCGGAAGGGCTCCACGTGCCAGCGCCGGGCAACATCGAAGGTCGCGCCAGCCTGGTCGCCGGGACAGAGGCAAAACCCCGCGTCGGAAAGCTCGCGTGCTAACCAGCGCCGAGGCGGAGCACGGTGCGCTCCACGGCGATGATGCCCATGTCGTCGAACGCCTCTTGCACCTCCTCGAGCGGCCGCACCCGAGAGACAAGACCGTCGAGTTGCAGCTGGCCACGCATGTAAAGATCGACGAGGCGCGGGAAGTCGATCGAGGGCCGGATCGACCCATAGCTCGATCCCATCACGACCCGCTCGCGGTCGGCGAGCAGGAAGGGATCCAGCTCGACGCGCACACCCGTTGCGGCTTCACCGACCACCACGGCGGTCCCTCCCGGTCGGATCGCATCGATGATCTGCTCGATTGTCGCTTTGTTGCCGATCGCCTCGAACGCGTAATCGACGCCGCGGCCCCCGGTCAGCTCCCTTGCGGCCTCAGCGAGGTCGACACCGCGGGCGTTGATGACGTCGGTAGCGCCGAGTTGCCGGGCGACGGCGAGCTTCCGTTCGACGATGTCGGCGGCGATGATCCGACCGGCACCACTCAACTTGCACCCCTGAACGATTGCCAGGCCGACGCCGCCGCACCCGACGACGAGGGCGGTCGTTCCGGCCTCCACTCGTGCGGTGTTGATGCACGCGCCGACGCCGGTTGCAACGGCGCAACCGATGAGGGCGGCCTTGTCGAGCGGCATGTCGGGTCGGATGCGCACCGCGCCGGTCTCGGGCACCACGGCATAGTCGGCGAACGAGCCCACGCCTGAGTAGCTGTAGACGGGTATGGATCCGAGGCGGAGCCGGGTCGTGCCGTCGTGCAGGACGCCAAGGTAGCTCGTGGTTGGCACGATCTCGCACAGATTCGGGCGGCCCGAAGTGCACCAGAAGCACCTGCGGCAGTTCGCCGTCCAGACCAGGATGACGTGATCACCGACAGACACGTCCCGCACGCGCCTGCCGACCCGCTCGACGATGCCTGCCCCCTCATGGCCAAGCACGATCGGGAGTGCTGAGTCCCACTCGCCGCGCACGACTCGGTAGTCGCTGTGACACACGCCGCTGTAAGCGAGGCGGACAAGGACCTCCTCCTCGTGCGGCGGTTCGATCTCTACGTCGTTCGAGACCGTCAAACCCTGTTCGGGGCCGAAGAACACCGCTGCGCGCACGTTATGGAACGTCCTTTCCAGCTCGAGTTGGCTTGTGTAGGTGCGTCGAGGATCACCGGGCGGTGGGCCTGGGAATCCTCTGGCTCGAGAGCGGTCCGTCGACGAACTGGCGCGTGAGGTCGGCTTTCTACGCCGCGAAGAGCGCGAACACCGCTCCTTGAGGGTCCATGAGCACGGCGAAGCGCCCGGTTCCCGGGATATCGGTGGGCTCTACGATGGTACTCGCCCCCAAGTCGGTCGCTCTCTTGACGCCGGCATCTACATCGGTCACGCCGAAGTAGACGAGCCAGCTGTCAGGCACCTCAGCCGGCATGTCCGAACGGCGGGGCATCACCCCGCCGATGGTTCGCCCGGCCACCTGAGCCTCGGCGTACTCCTCGGCTCCGGCCCACTCCCAGCCGAACACGTCCGAGTAGAACGCCTTCGATTTCGCCATGTCCCCCGTGGCCAGCTCGCTCCAGATAAAGGCGCCTGGCTCATTGACGAGCTGTGCGCCGAGGTGCTCGCCTGCTTGCCAGGCAGCGATGACAGCGCCGGTCGTGTCCTTCAAGATGGCCATCCGCCCCGCGGTCATGACGTCCATGGGAGCGACGAGGACCGTTCCCCCCGCTGACTCGGCCTTCTTGGCGACGGCGTCGACGTCGTCCACGTTGATGTACGTGGTCCATCGCGGCGGCCCTGGATCTTGTGCCGGGCTGATCGCCGCCACCCGCTTGCCTGCCTTCGAGACGATCGTGTAGTGACCCGCCTCCTCGCCCATGTCTTCGCCTTCCCAGCCGAAGAGCTCCCCATAGAAGCCCAGACCGGCCTTCGGATCCGGCGTCCCGATGTCCACCCATGACGGGACACCATGCTCATAGCGCGTCATCTCAGGCATGACCCCTCCTCCATTCGACTGCCTTGCCTGCACTCTTGTCGCGCGAAGCCCCACCTGCAAGGGGCACGATCGCCTGGGACAAGCCTCAGTTCTCAGCTGTCTTCCTCGACGACAGCCTCAACCGGACTGGAACGAGGAAGACGATGGCGACGACACAAGCGGCCACGACGGGCAACCGAGCCTCGTGCAAAACTGGAATAACGTTGCCCAAACGCCTGGCGGCGCACGAGGGGGGACTATGAGGCAAATTCGCCGGGTTTCTGTGGTCGGTGCGCTCGCCGGTGTCCTGTGCTGGACGGCTGTAACGACGGTGCCGGCGCTTGCCACAGGACGGAGCTTCGGCACAAACCAGATGATCTCCATGCTCAATGCCGTCGCCTGCGCGAGCGCATCGAGCTGCGAAGCGGTCGGCCAGTACTCAACGAAGGTGGAGACCAGCAACAACCTAGCCGAACACTGGAACGGCTCGAAGTGGACCGTTCAGACGGTTCCCAGGCCGAAAAAGGCACCCCTGAGCGAGCTCTCCGGCATCGCCTGCCCGAGTACCAAGAGCTGCTTCGCCGTCGGCACCTACAACCTCACTCTCAGCCTCACGGCTCCGTTCGCGGAGCACTGGAACGGCTCGAAGTGGGAGCTCCTGCCGTTCGTGGAGCCGTTTGGCTACGACGGTGGACTCAATGCGGTCGCCTGCCCGAGCGTCGAGAGCTGCATGGCCGTCGGCTCGTTCGAGACGACCGACGGCAATCTGCAGAACCTCGCTGAGTATTGGAACGGGAGCAAATGGTCCGCCCAACGCACAATTGACGTCTCCGGCTCGGACAGCGAACTGCTCGGCGTCGCCTGTACGAGCGCCGCCAGCTGCACGGCCGTCGGTCACGACGGTGAGGTCCAAGTGACCTTTGCCGAGCACTGGAACGGTACGGACTGGACCGTTCAATCCACGCCGAACCCCGTAGGGATGTCCACGCCCAGCCTCGATGCCGTCGCGTGTCACTCTCACGCCATGTGCATGGCGGTCGGGACGAGCAATTATGGGGTCACGATGTCGACGCTTGGCGAACGCTGGGACGGCTCGCAGTGGGCGATCGTCACGACCGAGAACCCGTCAACGGCGAAGTACCCGGACAACAACTTGGCGGCTGTCAGTTGCCCGAACATCTCGAGATGCATCGCCGTCGGCTACGACAGCGACACCGCGAACGCCTTTCTCACCCTCGCCGAGAGCTGGAACGGCTCGAAGTGGACGACGATGGCGATCCCAGGGTCGCCTGTGGGCCCGGAAAACCAACTCACCGCCGTGTCCTGTAGCAGCTCTTCGAGCTGCATGGCCGTCGGCTACTCGGAAAACCTGAGCTACGCGCAACCCACGACGATCGCCGAACGCTGGAACGGCTCGAAGTGGACGGTGGTGTCCACGCCCGTTCCGTGACGAGACGGTGTCGCGGTGGGCACGCAGATGGGCGCGAGCTGAGGCCCGAGTCTCGTTCCGTGCGCCCAGCCGGACCGCACAGGGCCCGCACGGTCGCGGCGGGCACTCAGACGGGCGCGGATCGGGAGCGAGAGCTCGTTCCGTGCGCCTAGCCGGACCGAAAACCCGGTCGGGTCGTCTGAGACGAACGATCCCGACGAGCAGCCCCGAAACGATGGCCGCTACGCCGAGACTTCGTCCTTGAGGTGCTGGCGCAGCCACCCGCGAAGCTCACCGTTGTCCTCGTGGCCGTGGGCGCTCGCGGCGTGTTGGGCCGCCGCGTCGAGGACCTCCTCCTCCTCACCCGAGATCGTGAGGGTACATCCACGCTCGTTCGGGAAGTCCCTGCAGTCTGCAACCTTTCGGCTCATGATGTTTCCTCCTCAGCCCTTCACGTAAGCGAGCTTCTCGGCGATCTTGCCGTTCCGCACTTTGAACACGTCGACTCCTCGGACGTGTCCGCCCGACCAGCTGTAGCGCCAGCGCTGCACCGCTCTGTCCTCGGTACTGAACGTCTCTTCGACCTCGAAGTGGGAGGACGGGTCATCGAAGATGGCCTTCCAGGCCTGGCGGATCTCTTCGTGTCCGACATGCCGGGTCCCGTCAGGCGCCGGCCCGGTCGCGTCGAAGAGGCAGTCGTCGGTGACGAGCGAGAGAGCGCGATCGAGGTCGTGGTCAGCCCAAGCGGCACCAAAAGCTTGCACGACGTCGAGTGCAGGCATCATGCCTCGCGGGCGTAGTTGCTGGCGCCGAACCAATCGACCACGACGACGGGTTCGTCTCCGACGACCCAGGCGTCGTGGCCGCTCGGCAATGACGTGACGTCACCGGGACGGGCTTCGAACTCGCTGCCGTCGTCCATGTGGATCATGAGGCGCCCTGACACGTGGTACTGGAAGTGAGGTGCCGTGCAGCTCTCGGTCCCTGCGATTGGCTTCACGTCCCTCGACCATCGCCAGCCAGGCTGGAACACGAGGCGGCCGACTTCTGAGGCCCCGATCTTCAAGATCTCGGCTTGGCCGTGGGGAAACTCTCTCACCTCGTCCGGTGTCGCGAAACTGCGGTGCTCGGTCTCTTGGGCCATGATCCCCCCTTTGGCTTGGTATCGCGTAGCCTTACCTATTAGTAGGTAAGTGTCAAGGGGTATCGATAATCGACGAGGAGTTGGCTGGCCGTGAAACGACAACCCGAGCAGGCAGAAACCGGGTCGACCACCCTTGACGTCGCCGAACGCCTCGTGCAGAGCCGCGGGTTCAACGGCTTCTCCTACGCCGACGTCGCCAGCGAGCTGGGGATCACGAAGGCGGCGTTGCACTACCACTTCCGCAGCAAAGCCGAGCTCGGACAAGCCCTCATCGCTCGCTACGCCAGCCGCTTCGGCGATGCGCTCGAGTCCATCGACACGGGCGACGAACCCGCTTCGACCAAGTTGCAGGCTTACGCCGATCTCTACTTGGGTGTGCTGCGCGACGAACGTATGTGCCTGTGCGGAATGCTGGCAGCCGAGTACAGCACGCTGCCTGATCGCATGCAGCAGACCGTTGTCCGTTTCTTCGACGACAACTACGCATGGCTGCAGCGCCTCCTCGAGACCGGCCGAGTCGACGGATCGCTCCAGTTCACCGGCACTGCCGAAGCTGCGGCCCAGATGATCGTCAGCACCCTGGAGGGAGCGATGCTCGTCGCCCGGCCCTATCGTGACACCGCCCGGTTCCAGTCTGTCGCCAGCCTGCTGATCGCCGAGTTCACCCGAGATGGGAGATCCGTGCCCCGGCGACGAGCTCGAGAGCCGTAGATCAGCTGCAGAACTGGCGCCGATGACCAGCTTCGTCAGTCGGCGCGGGCATGACCCACGAGGGCGACCAAGCCCCCTGAGCCGCAGAGCGGGGACGTCAACGAGCACGCCCCATGGCCCCGGCGAGTTCGTCACGGCTGGCGACTCCGAGCTTCCGGTACACGCTCCGCAAGTGGTACTCGACCGTTTTCGGGCTCAGGAACAGGGCTGCCGCCGCCTCACGAGTCGTCCGCCGCTCCGCCAACAACAGTGCGATCTGCAGCTCTTGGGGGGTCAACTCTGCGATGTTGGCGGAGTCACGGCTCCGCACGGTCTCCCCGGTGGCGGCGAGCTCCGCGCGGGCGATCTCGCTCCAGGGCTCGGCGCCGAGGCGGTCGAATATGTCGATCGCCTCCCGCAGCTCCTCTCGGGCTCTCACCCTCTGGCGGTGCCTCCGCAGGCGCGAACCGTAGGCGAGATGAGTACGGGCGACCTCGAAACTGTCGAGTGTCTCGGCGTGGCGGGCGAACGCCTCGGCGAAGCACGCTTCGAACTCGTCCTCGGCTGCGACGAGGCCGCGGGACCGAGTCGCTCTCGCCAGCGCCCAAGGCAATCCCTTGACGGCAGCCTCGTACCCGTAGGCGGCGGCAGTATCGGCGGCCGCATCCGCACGCCCGGTACGGAGGTACGCCTCGACCAGGTCCGGGGCGGGCGACAGATCGACGTCGTGGATGCCGCGAGCCTGCAGCACCGCGAGCTGTTCTTCATAGCGGAGCGACGCCTCCCCCGGCCTGCCCCGCCCAAGCTCGAGGTCACCGAGAGCATTCAGAGCCCAGAGCTCGGGAAGGCCGAGGTCCAGACGTCTGCTCCACGTGAGAGCCTCGTCAGCGTGTGCCCGGCAACGATCCTCCTTGCCCTCACGCGCCTCGAGCCAGGCCAGCCGAGCCAACGAATTTGCCAGCTCCGCTTCCTGCCCGCTCTCACGGGCCAGGTCGATGGCCTCGTAGAACGCCGCCTCGGCCTCCGCCCAGCGATCGGTCGTGGCACGATCCACGGCTACGTGCGAGAGGACCCACGGGAGCACGCCCGCCGCCGACCGAGTGCGTGCCACGACGAGCGCACGATCCACGAGCGCAGAGCCCTCGGCTGCTTCCCGCAGCCACAGCGGAG
>DASPSK010000337.1:0-14793 GCA_035623975.1 Acidimicrobiales bacterium
CTCCGATCGCTGCAACCGGGTTCATCATCGCACTTCCTTCTTTCTGGTCGGGCTCCCGCCGACCTTGCCCACAGTCTGCGCGCCCGGCCAAGAGCCTCCCCAGTGCCGAAAGTCCCACCTGCCAGGGCAAAGGTCCCAACGCCTCGCAGGGTCAGTTGGGCTCGGTGTAGCTTCGAGTGAGGCGAAAAAGCAGGTCAGCGCCGTGTCGGCACCGGGATGCCCGAGGGCGGAGCGCCGCCTGGCTACTTCTTGAAGTGGACGAGGACGTGCAGGAACACGTTGCCCGCGCGCGTGATGCCCGGGGCGTCGTCGTAGATGCCGTAGACGTCCCAAGCGATCGTGTTGTCCTCAACGGTGACGGAGATGGTCTTGCCCGTGCCTCCGTTGTCGACGAGCACGCCGGTGGTCACGGAGTCGCCGGTGCCCGGGTCGCCGGTGAGGTCGTTCGTGCCGATCCAGTTGTTCGTGAAGACATCGCCAGAGACATCCGAGAGCGGGAAGTGCTGGTGGATGGTGATACCGCTCAAGCCGTTGCCAGCGATCTCGTTGCCCGTCACCGTGTTGTCGTAGGAGCCGCCACCCGAGGCACCCGAGGCGAGGAGGATGCCCCCGCCCTCGCCCGTCGTGCCGTTGGAGATCACGATGTTGTCACTGATCGTGTTCTCGTACGTTCCCCCTTTTGCCGGTGTGGGTACCCCGGACTTGCTGACTGCCGTACCCAAGTGACCTACCACGGTGATCCCGCAGTCCGACTCGTTGTCCACGACGAGGTTCCCGCTGACCGTGTTGCCGTGGTTCGGTCCAAGGTCGTCGCTCAAGAGGATGCCTCCGGAGTTGAACTCGGACGTGTCGTCGAGCACCTTCGAGTACGTGCTCGACATGAGGTGAATGCCCTCGCCGCAGTCGTTCGGGATCGTGCTGCCGGCGTTGTCGCACTCGAACCACGGGCTCGTCGAGCTGCCGGTGTCGTTGTTCTTGACGAGGTTGTCGGCGATCGTCAGGTGGCTCGAGAGCAGGGCGAGGATCCCCTCACCCATGGCTCCGGTGATCGCGAAACCCCTCACGGTGGCCTCGGTCGCCACGAAGAACGTCACACCGTTGTCGAGACCGGTGGCGTCGATGATGGCGCCGGGTTGGCCGATGAGCCGGATCGACTTGTCGATCTCCGCCCCCGTGGTGATCGTCGGCTGCTGTGCCACACCCGTCGTGATCGTCGTGAAGCCGGTGTAGGTGCCCGCGCAGACCATCACGGTGTCCCCGCTCGAGGCGGCGGCGATCGCCGGGTTGATCTCGTGGTAGGCGGCGGTTTGGCATGCCGCCGTCTTGCTTGTCGTCGCCACCGGCGCTACCCAGAGCGTGTTTACGCGGGGTGTCGCTGCCCCGGCCACCCCGGCTTGGCTGGCGATGACGCCACCGAGGAGCACGATTGCCGGCACGACGGTGCGGATGAGCCTTGGACGCATGAGGACTGCCTCCTTCAGTTCTGAACACTCACGTGTTCGGTCGGTGGAGACGCCTCTTGTCCGGTTGCCAGGGAACCCATGCAGGTCCTCCCGACCACCCCATCCCCTTGTAGTGCAACCTTGACGGTAGGAGTCGGGGCCGCCGTAGTCAAGAAAAACGCCTCAAGCAACCAGAGCTCAGTCCGTGGGGCCGGCGCCAGTGGTACGTGCCTGCCGCAGCGGTCTCCCGACGTCATAGAGGTGATGGACGGGGTCGTGGATCATGTAGCGGGCGAGGCTTTCCACGCGAAAGTGGGCGCCGTCGCTGCGCGAGCCCTGTCGGGACCAGTCGTCGGCGGACAGTTCCGAGAGGCTGCTGAGAAAGGCGCCGGCGGCCTCGCCGAGCTGTTTCGCGACGACGGCAGGTTCTTGCTCGTTGTAACGGTCCGCCACGGCGGTGGCGTCCTGGTCCCAATTGGGAAACGTCGGATCGTCCGCCTCGAGCATGAGCCGGAGCCGCGCGTCGAAGAGGAGGAAGACGTCGCGGACGTGGCAGGCGTACTCGAGGGTGGACCAACGATCCGGCGAGGGCCGAGACCGCAGCTCGGGCGTACCTGCTTCGGCCAGCACCGCCTGCCAGGCCGAGGCGCTCTCGACCACCAGCCGGGAGACGGCGGCGGCCGTGATCGCCCCGGCGTCGAAACCGCACTCGGGGCACGGGCGTTCGAGCACCCACGTCCAGTCCTTCGTGTCGGGAGCGATCCCCGTCATTCGACCCCCGCCAGGGCTGCGTCGTTGGCAAGGGGGCCGGCTGAGGGCCGGGAGGGGCGAGCGGCGGCATGGGCTCGAACGGCCACCGCGAATGCGACGATGAGCGGGTGCACCCAGGTCGGGTCGGACGCCAGCTCCGGCTGGAAGAGCGAGCCGACATAGAACGGGTGCCCCGTCAGCTCCGCCACCCGGGCGTCGCCGAAGGTGTCGTGCCCGCTGACGACAAGGCCGTGCCGCTGCAGGACCTCGAGGTAGTCGACATTCAGGCCGTAACGGCAGAAGAAGCGCTCGGTCGATTGCCCGGCGCCCATGGCCCCTGCAGCCGTCGTGCCCGCTTCGATCACGACGGGCGCTTCTGCTCCGAGCAGGGAGCATGCGAGCGGCACGATGAGCTGTTCGGGCGCCTGCGCATGCTCCTCGGCGTTCTCCGCCTTCGAGAGCCCGCAGACGTTGCGAGCAAACTCGAGGAGGAGGTGCTGGAACCCTCCGCACGTGCCGAGGAGGGGAATCCCTTCGGTCCGAGCGGCTGTGATGGCGGAAAGGACCCCGTCTCGATGCTCGTAGGGGCTGCCCGGGATGACCCAGATTCCGTCGAAGCCGGCGACGTCGGCGGGGGCGCTGATGCTCGTGCTGTGCAGCCAGTAGAGCTCGATGGGCTCGTCGGTGGGCGTCGTGAGCGCATCGACGAGGAGCGGGATCTTGGTGTGCGCCTGCACGGAGGCGGAACGGTCACCGACGAGGGCGAGCCGAGGGGACGGGGGAGGAGAGGCCATGTGGGCATCCTTGCTGAGGCCGATCAGAACGTCCAACGATGTTCAGATATCGATGTATCAGCAATACTTATCGAATGGAGATACGGGATCTGCGTGCCCTCCTCGCGGTCGTCCGCTGCGGCTCGTTCACGGCGGCGGCGAGGGAGCTCGGCTACACGCAGTCGGCGATCTCCCAGCAGGTGGCGGCCCTCGAGCGGGAAGTCGGCCACCAGCTCGTGCAGCGTCGTCCCGTCCGGGCGACCGCCGCCGGTGAGCGACTGGCCGAGCACGCCGCTCGCATCCTCCTGCGCCTCGATGTCGCCCGCAGCGAGCTCAGCCACCTGGGAACCGAGCCGATGGAGGTTCGGGTGGCTGCCTGCCCCTTGGCCGCCCCGCAGCTCTTGGCCGCCGCCTTGCGGGAGGTCCGCTCCCTCGATCCGCGCCTTGGCGTCACGGTGCACCTCGTCGAGGCGGCCACGGCGGTCGCCGAAGTCGCCACCGGGGCTGTTGACGCCGCTCTCGTCGATGGGATCGCCGCCCCCAACGAGCCACTGCACCTGGCCGATGCGGGGCTGCTGTCGTCTACCGCCATGACCGAGGCCGGGCTGGCCGTGGCCTTGCCCTCCCGTCACCCCCTGCAGGAGCGGGCGAGCCTCGACCTGGCGGTCCTGGCCGATGCCCCCTGGATCGTGGCGCCCGCCCTCACCGGGACGAGCATCTACGAACGCCCGCCGGTGGCGGCGGGACGAGGTTCGCGGGTTGTCTACGAAGGGAGCGACCTTCTCACCCTGCTCGCCCTCGTCGCAGCCGGCCTCGGCGTGGCCCTGCTGCCGCGGCCCGCCTGCGCGGGCGTCGACGGCATCTGCAGCGTGCCGCTCTCCAGCCCACGACTCGTCCACCGCACCGAGCTCCTTGCGCTTCGCACGGTCACCCCCCGCCAGCAACAGGTCATCGAGACGCTTCGGAGCAGAGCCTCGCTGGCGTAAGAGGCCGAGCCGGCCCAGTCGCTCTGGCCGCTGCGAGGCCTGCGAGTGATGCCGCCGGGGCCGGCGGCTCAGGAGGCGATGGAGGGCGCCAGGTAGCTGCCGAAGCCGGTGGCGCCGTCAACGCCGCCACCGGGAGCAACCGGTGCCCGGCCGACCCCGAAAGGGTCACCGAAGCCCATCGGGCCGGGGCCTTTGAAAAACCCACCGCCCTGCGTGGACCAGGCCCCGCCGGCGCCGGCGCTCGGGAGCGAGCCGAAGCGGACGGCGGTGGCGGCAAATGTGCCGTCGCTGGCACGCGTCCCGATCGCCGTCAGCAGGTCTCCCAGCTTGACGGCGACGATCGACGATGATTTGTCACCGTTGCGAAAGATCGTCGAGGACGTCGTCGTGATCTTCGTGGAGCCGGTACCCCACGGGGCCGAGACCGTGATCGTCGTGCCTGACACGTTCGTGACCTTTCCCCCCGCCACCGGTCCGGTCACCTCGACCGTGGTGGCGTCGAGGTCAGTGTGGTCGGCGGCGATGGAGCCGAAGGCCACGATGTCGAGCCCGTCCGTCACAGCGGTGGCCGACACGGTGGTGCCCGCCTCCGAGTACGTCGTCGAGGTGGTGGTGTCGATCGTGCGGTGGAAACCCTGGGAGTCCTCGATGACGATCGTCCCGCCGGAGATCGAGAGCACTGTGCCCTGCAGGCTCGGCAGGATGATGTCCACGGTCGCAGCCGTCGGCGTCACCGAGCCCGTCGTGGTCGCCCCGCTCGATGCTGGGGCGGCTGCCGGCGGCGTGAAGACGACGGCCACCTGCTCGCCGGGCTTGAGGGCAGAAGCGCTGACCTTTGAGAGGGCCTCGAAGTAGGTGGTGGACTTCGTCGTGTCGACGGTAAGGGTGCCGCCCTGTCGAGTCGTCAAAGTGAACGAAGCGGAGCCGACCGTCCCGACCGTGCCCGCCGCCCCGATGCGCCCGAAGGCGCTAGGCCCGAAACCCGCCCCGCCAGGCCCGAAACCCGCCCCGCCGGGGCCGAAGCCTGCCGCGCCCCGCCCGAAGCCGGCGCCGCCTCGCCCGAACCAACCATGTCGTGTCGAGCTCGAGGACGAGCCCTCACCAGACGAGCCCGAGGACGATGGGGAGGCCGTGAGAGCAACAGAGGCGCGGCCGGCACCGGCGGCGTGTGCTACGCCGTAGCCGCCCGCAGCAAGCCCACAGACAGCCACGAGGCCGACTCCCGTCCGGATCGCCCACTTCTTTGAGATCAGTCTTTCCGCCATGGGCTCAGTATCGCACCTCAACCTGAGAATTCGCTCAGGGTCGGGGCAGTACGGCTAGGCCGCCTCTGCTCGCGAGCTTGCACTCCGCCTGCGGCGGTACACGCGGTGCCCGCTGCTGGCATAGGAGACTCTGGCGTGAAGGGAACACGACGTCGAGCGGTTGTAGATGGAGAGCCGGGTACCACACGACGGCTCATCGCAGATGCGGCCCGCGGGGTACACATCTGGTGGCTCCCAGTGCACGTCCGCTCGCTCCGCATGCAGCATTCCCTCAGGCATCTTCACGTCGGTCATGTGGCTCGTCCTTTCCTCTCCGGGCTCCAACGGCGATAACACTCTGGTCGTCAGTCTCGGCCCGGCGGGGCGGGGCGAATAGGGCCGAAGGTCCGTAACCGGGGCCGAAGTTGGCGCCCGGTGACGTGTCTTCGCGCTGATGCGGTGCCAGTAGCCTGACGCCGCCAGCCCTGTGGCGACGAAGGTGAGGCGATGGAAATGGGGCGATCTGGCGACATCGAGCGGTTGAACAACACCCATCCGGCGTTGCGGCACTGTTGGCACCCGGTGGCGCGCTCGACCGAGATCGGCGAGCAGCCCGTGCGGGTGGAACTGCTGGGGGAGCCGTACGTGGCGTTCCGGTCAGGCGACAAGCCCGTCGCCTTCATCGATCGCTGCCCTCACCGGCTCGCTCCGCTCTCGCTCGGCAACCGCGAAGACGGCGTCCTGCGCTGCGCCTACCACGGCTGGTGCTACGACGTCTCAGGTCGGTGCGTCGAGATCCCGGCGCTCGGGCCGGGCGCTTCTGTGCCCCCGGCCGCCCGCCTGCAGGCTCCCTCCGCCATCACCGAGCGTTTCGGCATGGTCTTCCTCGCTCCCGAGACACCCATCGCCGAGCTGCCCCTCATCCCGGAGGCCGATGAAGACGGCTTCGAGATGCTCGAGCTGACCCCCACCGTGGCGCGATCCGGCGCAGGGCTCGTGGCAGACAACTTCCTCGACTTTGCTCACTTCCCCTTCGTGCATGCCGGTACGTTCGGCACGGACGAGTCGAGAACGCTGGCTCCCTACGAGGTCGAGCGGGACGGGTGGGGCTTTCGCGTCGTCTACGAGCACCCCTTTGCCAACCGCGAGGACCCCGGCGTGGCAGCGGGCATCCGACCCCTCGTGCAGACACGCCGGATGACGTACCGCTACCAGGCTCCTTTCTTCCTCTCGCTCCGGCTCGAGTTCCTCGAGGCCCAGGGCCACAACGTCATCGGCTTCTTCATCCAGCCGATGAGCGAAGAGCGTTGCCGGCTCTACACGACGCTGTGGCGCGACGACCTCGGCGGTGACGTCGCCGCCAAGGCGGGCGCCATCGCCTTCGAACAGGAGGTCCTCAACGAGGACCTCGCGGTGCAGTCGCGCTATGACGACCTGTCGCTTCCCCTCGACCTGCGCAGCGAAGTGCACACGCGAGCCGACCGCAACACCATGGAGCTGCGACGGGTTCTCTCCGAGCTCGTCTCGGCCGTGGGCGCGGCTGCGGCGGATGCGAGCACCGAAGGTGCCTGAGGCCGGGCCGATTCGGCGCCGTGTACCCCTGGCGCGCGCAGGTGGTTGAGGCCCGCCTAGGCGCATCCGCCCTCGCCTCCCGGCGCCGGCGAAGTCGGCCTTCTCCTCATCTGCCGGGGGGTCGGGGGTGCGCGCCCCGCCTGAGGCGAGGTGGGCGCCTTCTCAGCTCGCAGCGTGCTCCCAGGCGGCGAGAATGCTCGCGATCGAGCGGTCGACGTCAGCCTCGGTCGTACGCCAGCTCGACACCGAGATGCGCATGAGGCGCATTCCATGCCAGGTGGTGGCACCCATCCAGCATTCGCCGGAGCGCTGGACCGCCTCGATGACCCGAGCGGTCCGCTCGTCGTCCCCGAAGCGCACGAGGACCTGGTTGAGCACGACGTCGTTCACGACCGAGATGCCCTCGACCGCTTCGAGCCCGGCGGCGAAACGCCGCGCGAGCGCACAGCAACGCTCGACCAGCTGGGCGACCCCATGGCGACCGAGCTCGCGGAGGGCGGCCCAGGTGGCGAAGCCTCGCGCCCGCCGCGACGACTCGAGAACGTAGTCGCCCGGCGTTCGTAGCCCGCCGTTTCCCGGGCTGTTGAGGTAGGCCGCCCGGAACGACATGGCGGCAGCCTGACTGTCAGGATGGGCACAGAAGGCATAGCCGCAGTCGTAGGGGACGTTGAGCCACTTGTGCCCGTCGGTCGCCCAGGAGTCGGCCCTCTCGATCCCGGCCACGAGGTGGGCAGTGGCCGGGTTGGCCCCCGCCCACAAGCCGAAGGCCCCGTCCACGTGAACCCAGGCACCGTGCCGGCCGGCTGCGTCCACAATCGAGGTGAAGTCGTCGAAGGCACCGGTGTTCACGTTGCCCGCTTGCAGGCACACGATCGTCGGGCCGGCGCCCGCCTGAGCGAGCACGCGCCGCAGATCCGCCACGTCGATAGCGCCATTGGCGTCGGTCGCCACCGGCTCGACGATGTCGGCGCCGAGCCCGAGCAGCCTGAGCGCCTGATCGACGGTGGCATGACGCTCGCCGTTGGCCACGACCCGGATGCGCGGTCCACCGGCGAGGCCGTGGCGCTCGACGTCCCAGCCGGCGGCGGCGAGCACACCGTGCCGGGCGGCTGCGAGGCAGACGGTGTTGGCGCCTTGGGCGCCCGTGGTGAAACCGAAGGCCGCGCCGGCCGGCAGACCGAGCAGCTCCTTCAGCCAGGTGCCCGCCACCTCCTCGACGACGGCGGCAGCCGGCGAAGTGAGCTCGCTGTAGGCGTTCTGGTCCCAGGCCGTTGTCAGCACGTCCGCCGCCGTGGCGGCGTCGAGGACGGCGCCGGTCACGAATCCGAAGTAGCGCCCGCCGGTGCTGGCAACGAGCGCCGGCTGGACGAGGTCGGCCAGCTCCGTGACGACGTCACGGGCCGCCGTCGGCTCAGCAGGCAGGACGGAAAGAGCAGTCCGCAGGGCCTCGAGGTTCACCTCGCTCGGGAACACCGGGGTCTCCGCCGCCCTCTCCCGGTAGTCGGCGGCGCGGGCGGCCGCGTAGCTGAGGAGGTCGCGAAGGTCGTCCACCTCCGCATTGTGGCTCGGGGACGGGAACCTCGGCAGGACGGCTGAGTCCTGCGAGTGAGCTCAGAAGTACCGCTCGTCCTCGCTGCTGTAGCTGCGGAAGGCGATGAGGGTGCGCAGACGCGTGATGCCGTCGAGAGCGGCGATCCGTTTCGTCACCACGTCCGCCAGCTCCTCGTGATTGATGACCCGCACCACGGCTACGAAGTCCTCGTCGCCGGCCACCGAGTAGGCAGCGGCCACCCCGGCCACGTCGGCGAGCTGCCGGCCGAGGCTTGCCAGGTGGGCGGGGGCGGCGTTCACGAGGACGATGGCTTCAACCACGTCGTCACTCTAAGCGGCCCTGTGGCTGCGAGTCCGGCCCAGCGCAAGCCCCGCCGCCGAAGCCCGCTTTCGACGGTGCCGTGTGGTACCTTGCGGCCGAACAGGCAGGACGTCGATGCGTGCCGTGTTGAGGCTGGGGAGAGCCGTGGATCCTGCGTCTGCGGTGGGGCTGAGGGAGGGCCGACGATGGGAGTCATGACCAGCGGCGCCGGGTACGACGGTGAGGTGACGTCCGAGACCTACGAAGCCTTCAAGCTCGAACAGCGGGGCATCGAGCTGATCCCAGACAGCGATCGGGCCATGAAGCCGGCCGGGCTGTTCTGGCTGTGGGCCGGAGCCACCTGGAACGTCGAGTACCTCGTCTACGGTGCCCTCGTCGTCTCCTTCGGGTTGTCCTTCGGCCAGGCGATCGTCGCCATCCTCGTCGGCAACCTCGTGTATGCCTTCCTCGGGATTGCCAGCCTCTGGGGTCCGGAGACCGGCACCACGCAGCTGATGGTGAGTCGTGCGCCCTTCGGGCGCAACGGCAACCGGGCGCCGTCACTGTTCAACTGGATCACCCAGGTCGGCTTCGAGATCGAGGGCATCGTCCTCGTCGTCCTCGTCATCGTGGCCATGTTCGCTCGGGAAGGCACGGTCCTCGGCACTGGCGCCAAAGTCGTCGTCATCATCCTGGCCGTCGGAGTCCAGTTCGTGATGCCGTTCCTCGGTCACGCCACGATCACCAAAGTCCTCCGCTACCTGTCGGTGGTCTTCATCGCCGTCTTCATCATCATGGCGATCCTCGTCATCCCAAAGGCGCATCCGAGCCACTTCCACCAGAGCTCGTCCTGGTGGATATGGACGACCGGCCTCGTCCTCATCGTCTCCGCCGGCGGCCTCGGCTGGACAGAGAACGCCAGCGACTACTCGCGCTACCTGCCACGCTCGACGCCGAAGTGGAGCACGTTCTGGGCGGCGACACTGGGAGCCGGCATCCCCTCCCTCCTCTTGGAGCTCCTCGGCGCCACCGCGTACCTCGTCAGCGGAACGAAAGCCACGGCCGTCACCGGCCTCCCGTCGGCGTTCGCCAGCTGGTTCTTCTGGCCCTTCCTCATCCTCGCCCTCCCACAGCTGTTCGCCATCAACACCATGGACCTGTACTCCTCGGGAGTGACCCTGCAGGCGATCGGCATCCCGCTGAAACGGTGGGGCTGCGTCCTCGTCGACACGATCGTGGCCGGAAGCGTGACGGCGCTCGTCATCTTCAAGGGGAACTTCTACGCCGACCTGTCGGGGTTCCTCGACTACATCGTCGTGTGGATCTCCCCCTGGTTCGGCATCCTTCTCGTCGACAACCTCCTTCGCGGCGGCCGCTACGACCCGCTCTCGCTCATCGCCAAGCGAGATGGCATCTACTGGCGGGACGGCGGCTTCAACTGGAAGGCGCTCATCTCCCTGGCGCTCGGCATGTTCGCCGCCATGATGTGGATCGATGCCCTCTACTACGTGCCGTCCTATACGGGACCGCTGTCCAACTCCACCCATGGGGCCGACTTCAGCTGGCTCTTCGGATTCGTGGTGGGAGCGCTGGCGTACTGGCTGCTCTCGTTCCGCAGCGTGCGCAACGAGATCCCGTCACTGGACTCGTCGTCGGTCTGAGCTGGGCGGAACGCCGACGTCTCAGTATCCGGTCGATGGTGGCAACGAGATGAAGGAGACGAGTTGGACAGGGCCGAGTATCTGAGAAAGGTCCCGAAAGTCGAGCTGCACTGCCATTTCGAGGGGACGGTGCGAGCGGCGACCTTCGCTGCGCTCGCCCGTAAGCACGGCGTGAAACTGCCGACCGAGGACGTCGCAGAGCTCTACTCCTACAGCACCATCGTCGAGTTCCTCACGATCTTCCGGATGGTCTCCTCGACGATCATCGACCGGGAGGACTTCGCCCGCTGCGCCTACGAGTCGCTCGAGGACGGCGTCCAGCTCGGCAACCTCAAGTACCGGGAGATGTTCTTCAACCCGACGCTGCACACCCGCCGGGGCGTACCGATGGCGACAGTGATCGGCGGGCTCATCGACGGCATCCACGCCGCCGAGCAGGATCTCGGTGTCGGTTGCCGTCTCATCGCCGACGTGTATCGACAGGATCCGCCCGAGATGGCTCGTCAAATGGTCGAGGAGGTGCTCGAGAACAGGGTCGACGAGCTCATAGGGCTCGGTATGGACGGTGACGAGGCGCCCGACCCACCGGAGAAGTTCGTGGAGGCCTACGCCCTTGCCAGGGCCGGCGGTCTCCGTCTCACGAGCCACGCGTGCGAGGACGCACCTCCGGTGAACATCACCACCTGTCTCGACGTCCTCGGATGCGAACGCATCGACCACGGCTACCACATCCTCGAGGATCCGGCCGTGGTGCAGCGCTGCAAGGACGAGGGCATCTTCTTCACCTGCTGCCCGACGTCCACGGCCGTCGTGTACGGCTGGCCGGACCTCACGAGACACCCGATCGGCCCCATGGTGGCCGCCGGCCTGCGCTGCATGCTCAACTCCGACGACCCGACGATGTTCCACACCGACATCGGCAAGGAGTACGTGGATCTCTGTGGCGCCCTCGACTACGGCACCTCCCAGGTGCGGCAGTTCTGCCTGAACGGTGTCGAGGCCAGCTGGCTGGACGACGTCGACAAGCGGGCTACGGCCCAGCGCTTCACCGAGGAGCTCGACGTCCTCGAGCGGCAGCTCGCCTGAGGGCGCCCGCTCGCAGCGAGCCAGCAGCGGCGCCGGTGACGCCAGCAGCGGCGCCGGTGACGCCAGGGGCGCTCCCTCAGCGGTGCCGGCCGCCGCGCAGCGCCGCCAGGCCTGGTAGATCACCGTCCTTCAGGAGGGCGACGGCGCTGTCGGTGGCACTGAGCACGCCCGTGGCGGCGGGGGCGACATCGGCCAGGGCCGCGAGGGCGGCGTCGCCGCCGAGCACGACGTGACCGTTCGCCGGCAGGCCGGCGGCGACCGCCCGCGTACCGGCGGCAAAGCGGGGATCCTCTGCCCGGCCGAGCGCCCCCGTCCACAGGACGCTGCCGGCTCCTCGCAGCGTTTCGGCGTAGCGAAGCCGCGTTGTCGGCCCGATGTCGGAGACCGAGGCGAGGAGCGAGGAGACGGAGGGGGCGAGGACGGCCGTCCCGTCCGGCCTCTCCCAGACGAGATCCGACGGCAGTTGGATGTGGTGCTGGATCTCTCGGGCGAGACCGAAGCACGCCCGGCACTCCCGCAGGAGCTCGGTCTCGGGGCGGGGAGCGGGTTGTGTCCCGATCGCTTGCAGGAAGGGCAGGGCCATCGCCCCGCCGACGAGGGTGGCGTCGGCGCGAAGTATGAGCCCACGCAATCCGGGAAGCCGTGAGAGCGACTGGTCGCTCCCGAACACGGCCACGAACGGTCGCGGCGGAGACAGCAGCAGGGGCTCGAGCAGCTCGAGATCGGCCGCCAGCCGCAGTCCTGCGGCTGAAGGCAGGAGTGCGGGTGGCCCGATGATGGAGGCCAGCGGCACCCAGCACCACTGAAACGCCTCGTTCACGTAGAAGTCGTGCCCCACCGCCAGATCTGCTGCCAGCTGCAGGTCTCCCGAGCGCTCGCGCTCGCCTGCCAGGTTCGGGAGGACGCTCACACCCGGGCAGGCATCCTCGACCTGCCGGCACAGCCGGTCGAAGGCCGCATCTCCCGGGTTGGCCACGGTACCGCGATGCCCGCACACCGTCACTTTGGCACCTCGGTCGCGCAGCCAGGCAAGGGTGGGCAGGAACACGTCGAGCCGCCGGTCGTGAGCCGGCGTACCAGGCTCGAGGTCGGCGATGTCGAGGTCTGCACGCACGAGCACCGAGCGCCCACTCACGTCGCCGAGGTCCTCGAGGGTGGGCACGCCGAGGGGACGATGCCCGCCGCGCTCGTCGGCCCTCATGACCCTGGCTTCATTGCTCTGTCGTCATCGAAGGTCGGGGCACGGTTCACCTCGTGAGGGGGGCGCCGAGGGGAGGTTACCGCCGGCGGAAGAACGAAGGTGAAGGGGCGGCCGGCGAGGGCGGCGGGGACCTTCGGCCCTAGCTGCCTGGCCGGGGTGGGCGCATCATTGGTCAGGAACGCCGGGCGGCCGCGGTGCAAACAAGGGAGGCACGCTGCAATGTCCAATTACGTAGAGTCGGTGCTGAACGACGTGGCACGCAGGAACCCGGGCGAGCCGGAGTTTCTCGAGGCGGTCCGCGAGGTGTACACGTCGCTCTCGCCGGTGCTCGCCGAACGTCCCGAATATGAGGCGAACAAAATCCTCGAGCGCATGGCCGAACCGGAGCGCGTGATCATCTTTCGCGTTCCGTGGGTGGACGACCAGGGTGAGATCCAGATCAATCGCGGCTTTCGCGTGCAGATGAACAGCGCCATCGGACCCTACAAGGGCGGTCTTCGCTTCCATCCGAGCGTCTACGCGGGCTTGCTGAAGTTCCTCGCCTTCGAGCAGGTGTTGAAGAACTCACTCACGACGCTGCCGATGGGCGGAGCCAAAGGCGGCTCCGACTTCGACCCGAAGGACAAGAGTGACGCCGAGGTGCGGCGCTTCTGCCAGTCCTTCATGAGCGAGCTGTACCGCCACATCGGCCAGTTCACCGACGTCCCCGCCGGTGACATCGGTGTGGGCGGCCGCGAAATCGGCTATCTGTTCGGCCAGTACAAGCGACTCACGAACGAATTCAGCGGCACGCTGACGGGCAAGGGCTACGGTTGGGGCGGCTCCCTCGTGCGGCCGGAGGCGACGGGGTACGGCGCCGTGTATTTCGCCGCCGAGATGCTCGCCACGCGGTCCGAGAGCCTCGAGGCCAAGACCTGTCTCATCTCCGGCAGCGGCAACGTCGCCCAGTACACCGCCCAGAAGCTCATCACCGTCGGCGCCAAGCCCGTGACGCTCTCCGACTCGGGTGGCTTCGTCCACGATCCCGACGGCATCGACGCCGAGAAGCTCGAGTGGGTGATGGAGCTGAAGAACGTCCGCCGCGGGCGCATCTCCGAGTACACCTCCAAGTTCCCGGCGGCGTCCTTCACGGCGGCCACTCACGGGGACTGCAACCCCCTCTGGGCGATCCCGGCCGACTGCGCCTTCCCCTCGGCCACCCAGAACGAGATCAATGGCAAGGATGCCGCCAACCTCATCGGCAACGGCGTCATCGCCGTTACCGAAGGTGCCAACATGCCGACCGTGCCCGACGGCGTCTCGCAGTTCCGCACGGCGGGCGTCCTCTTCGGGCCGGGCAAAGCCGCCAATGCCGGTGGGGTGACCGTCTCGGGTCTGGAGATGGTGCAGGACAGCATCCACCTCCAGTGGACTCGTGAGCAGGTCGACGAGCGGTTGCGGTCCATCATGGCGGCGATCCACTCTCACTGCCGGCAGGCAGCCGAGCGCTATGGAGCCGCCGGCGACTACGTGGTGGGCGCGAACGTCGCCGGTTTCGTGAAGGTGGCGGACGCCATGCTCGACGAAGCCATCGTCTGAGCCTCGGGGGCACGGACATGCTCGAGGTCGCGCGGGAAGCCCAGCGCTTTGCCGGCAAGGCCGCGCCTGGGATCACCCCTCCCGGCTCGACTCGCGACCTCCGAGCGGCGCCCCATGGGCCCTCGAGGACGCGGAGCTACGTTTTCCCTCGTTGCCACGGCGACTCGAGCAGACTCGACACCTGATGGCGCTCGCGCAAGCAGACTTCGACGAGCGGTGGCACCACTACGAACAGTTGGCAGGCGAGACGCGCAGCGTTGCGCACGACGACGGCGATGACGCCACGGATGGAGGTATCCCATGAGACGCTTAGGGCTCGAGCAAGAGGTCGTCGACTCCGGCGTGTACGAGCGCACGGTCGAGCGCTTTCGCGAGCGGGTCATCGCCCTGCCCACCTTCGCTCAGCTGGCGGATCCGACTCTCGTTCCGGAGTCGGTGCACGCCCGTCTGGGTGCCGTCGGCCCGGATGATGCGCACCCGCTCAACTTGTTCCGCGTCCACTGGTACAACGACGCCGCCCGCAGTGGACGGGTGCGCGTGCCCGAGCATGTGGTCCTCCCGCCCGAGCTCACCGGTACGGAGGCCCGCATCGTCGTCGCCCTGGCGAACCGTTTCCCCATGATCAGGGCCCACAAGGTCTTGGCGAGC
>DASPSK010000344.1:0-12356 GCA_035623975.1 Acidimicrobiales bacterium
CGACGGTCGCGAGTGGGGGCCGACGGCCACGGCGGAGGCGATCGCCAGGTACCTTGACCGCAGTCGTGAGCAGGGAAATCACAGGTGGAGGCGGCGGTGGAGGCGGCGGGACTTGAACCCGCGGCCACTTGACTGCCAGAGACTTCTGGCGGGTTCGGGGCGGTTCGGGGAAGTTCGCAAAGTCCTTCCGAACTGGGCACTTTCTTTCGAGCGGTTCAGAGCCGTTCAGCTCGGTCCGATCCCAGCTACAAGTTTGGCTACGGAAATATGACCTATACTGACAGTTCTACTGTCATCACATTTGGTCGGAGGTGACCGAGTGGACAGCTGCTAGGCGCGAGCGCTCATACTGTCTCGGCTAAAGCAAGTGGCCCGTGCTGTCGATGACTGATCGAGAGCCATCCAGGAGGCACGGTGCCAACAGCAGACGACTTCGAGACCGACACGCTCGGGGCTCCAAGCGTCACCGTCAAGATCATGCGGCTCCGCTACGCAGGAATCTGCTCGAAGTGTGGCTTGGCGCTCCCGAAGGGCGGGAAAGCAGAGTGGACCAAGGCAACACGAAGTATTACCTGCCTCGCATGCCTGGGTGCAGGCCAGCTCAGGGCGGATGAGGAAGTTGAAGACGTTCCCTATGCTCCCGTCGGGCCGAGCGCGACGGCGCCTCCACATCCTCACCCTGGTGATGCCGGTGCTTCAGCCCGCCGCGAGTACGAGCGGCGCCACCAACAGCGCGAGGAACGAATCGATGCGAGGTGGGGCTGGCTTGCCCCGGTCGTCAAGTTCCTCGGGGACGACCCGCAGTCGACGACAGCCTGGGCGAAGGGTTCCGATGGCGAACGACGTCTTGCCGCTCACCTTCAGCGCGTTCTTGGCGAACGCGCGGTGCTCCTCCATGACCGAAAGGTGCCAAAGACTCGGGGGAACATCGATCACCTGGCGATCGCGGCGTCCGGCGTGTGGGTGATAGACGCCAAGAACTACGAGGGCAAGGTCGAGCGCCGAGATGTCGGTGGATGGTTCAGCACCGACTTCCGGCTCTATGTCGGTGGACGGAACCGGACGCGGCTCGTCGAAGGACTGGACTGGCAGATCAGGGCCGTGGAGTCCGCTGTCCGCGACGCGGGCGTTTCAGTCAACGCCGCATTGTGCTTCACGGACGCGACGTGGAAGCTGTTTGCAGAGCCGTTTCAGATCGGCGAGATCTGGGTGACGTGGGCAAACTGCCTCGCCGAACTGATAGCTGCGCCGGGTCCGCTCGAGAGAAGTGACGTCGTGAGGATCGCGACGGAGCTCAGTGAGGCATTGCCACCAGCGGTCCCGTCCGCACCGCTTTGAGGCTCGGACCGGTACAGGAGTTCGGCCGGGAAAATCATGCACCTCGACGCCGGGCGTGTGTACCGTCGGGTGCGAGGGCAAAGAATTAGCTACACGTATTACACCAGCCAACAATGTGATACATCGATGCCATGAGAAGCCTTCGCTTGAATCCCGTGCTCGAGGACAAGGTGCAGCGCGCCGCCGCCATCAGGGGCGAGTCTGTGTCTGAGTTCATCCGACGCGCCGCCGCTGACCGTGCCGACGAGACCCTAGGCTCGCGGCCTACCGATCGCTTCGACGATGTCGCTGGCGTCGTCCATGGTGGCGGCGGCAGGGCTCGTCACACGGGGGAAGCCTTCCGCGACGCCCTGGAGCATCATCACTCCCGCCGGTGACCCTCACTGACGCCGGGCCGCTCATCGCGATCATCGATGCCGATGAACCCGACCACGACGGCGTGCCTCGACGCGCTCGACCACCTCGCCCTGCCCTTGGTCACGACGTGGCCGGCATTCACCGTGGCGATGTACCTGCTGGGGAGAGCCGGGGGTTTACTCGGCCAGCGCACCCCCGCCGGCTCGTTCAGAGCGGACGCTTGGTTATCGAAGATCTGTCGTCGGAGGCTGTCGAGCGCAGCGCACGGTTGATGGATCAGTACGCGGATCGGCCGATGGATCTCGCTGACGCCACCCTGGTTGCCCTCGCCGAGGAGCGCGGCCATCGGAGGATTTCACGGAGGATTTTCACGCTTGACGCCGACTTCCACATCTACCGGATTCGCGGACGACAACGCTTCGAAACAATTCCGCCCTTCTAATCTGATCGGCAAGGTGGCGGGTTCAACCGGTCCCAGCCCACGTGGAATGTGACACGGGTCGGGATCGAACCGAACATACCGGGGTGTTGGAGGCCTTCGTCTCGTCCGTGGACACCAGCCGACTGTTCTTCTGGTTCGGCGGAGTGTGGGGCAAGGTGGGATCGCATGCGCACATGGCCAGAGCGCCTGAGAACGAGCCGAGCTTGCACGAGAACTTCCAGGCGTGGTGCTGGGCACAACGCGCCGGCGCGCTCGCGAGAGTGATCGGCTGCGGCGCCGCGGCGGCCGTCTGGCTCTCTCAGTAGCCTAGGCGCGAACGCCCCTCGAGATCCTGGAGGATGACTGAGCATGCAGCCGGAGGCCCCGCTCCGTCGTGTCGGTCTCATCGTTCCGAGCTCGAACGTCACGATGGAGACGGAGCTGCCCGAGCTGATGCGGCGGCACGCCGACAAGTTCGGCGGCAGCTTCACGTTTCACTCGAGTCGGGCGGTGCTCCACCGGGTGGACGCTGCCTCCCTGCGGAAAATGGTCGGCGAGGCGAGCCGGTGTGCCGGCGAGCTCGCCGACGCCCAGGTCGACGTCGTCGCCTACGCCTGTCTCATCGCCGTGATGGCCGAGGGCGCCGGAGCTCACGAAGAGGCCGAGGCCCGCCTTGCCTCCCAGCTGCAGGCACGCGGTGGCTCGGAGCCCGTGACGAGCAGTGCCGGTGCGCTCGTCCGCACGCTGCAGCGCCTCGGAGCGAGCAGGGTGGCCATCGTCGCCCCCTACGTGCAAGAGCTCACTCGGGTAGTGATCAACTACCTGGCCGGGTATGGCATCGGGGTCGTGGATGCCGTCAGCCTGGAGGTGGCAGACAATGTCGAGGTGGGACGTCTCGACCCAGCCGACCTCATCCGCCACGCCTCCCGTCTCGACCGGCGCGGAGTCGACGCCGTCGTCCTCTCTGCATGTGTTCAGATGCCGTCGCTTCCCGCCATCGCCGAAGCCGAGGCGACCCTCGCTGTACCGGTCGTGTCGGCGGCGACAGCCACGGCAGCGGAGATCCTGGCATTGCTCGGTGAGCAGCCCGTTGCAGAGGGAGCGGGAGCCGCCCTGGCGCCCGACCGTTGAGTTGGGGCCGAGACCTCAGTCGTCGGCGAGGTAACGCTCCACGGCGTTGACGATGAACTCGTAGCCGGTGCAGCGGCACATGACTCCGGCCAGCTCCTCTCGCAGCTCGGCACGGCTCACGCGACGCCCTTCCCGGCTGAGCGCCGTGGCCGTCATGAGGAACGCAGGCGTGCAGAAGCCGCACTGCAGGCCGTGCTCGTCTTGAAACGCCTGCTGCAGCGGACTCAGGGCGTCACCGGGGGCGAGCGACTCGACGGTCTCGACCCTGCTCCCCTCGAGCTGGGCCGCGAGCATGAGGCAGGACTTCACTGCCTGCCCGTCGATGATCACTGTGCACATCCCGCACACACCTTGCTCGCAACCGACGTGCGTGCCCGTGAGCCCGACTTTTTGCCGGAGGAAGTCGGCGACGTGGAGGCGGATGGGCACTTGCTCGACGACCCGGCGGCCGTTCACCTCGCACGAGACGACGACACTCGGTTCCGAGAGGCCGAGATCGCTCATGGCTTCGCCGGCCGGAGGTCCGAGGCGGCGAGCCTGTCGCGCCTGGCGCGCCCGAGCGTCCGGAGGATCGCAACGATCGAGAGCACCGCCGACACGACGCTGAGGACGGCGGCGAGACGCACCCATGGGTCCGGCCCACCGCTCGGGGCGACGGAGGCAGGCCGCTCGCCGAAGGTTTCGACGGCGGCCGGCGGCCGCAGGGGCGGGCGGAACTCTTCGCCGCGCAGCGAACGCTCGAGGTTACGGGCGAACTCGGCGGTGACCTTGCTCGCCTGCTTGGCGACGACCTTCTGTCCGACACTCCCCAGCGCGCCTGCCAGCGCCACGTCCCCGTCGATCACGACCTTGGTCGAGCCGTTCAAGGGGACGAGGCGCACCACGTTCATGGTGCGGAGGTTGCCGGCGGCGCCTCGTATGCTCTGCCCGATCGCTTGGAAGCGGATCAGCTCGTTCGGGATCCGCTCGAGGACGGTGACTTTGGCGTCGAACGTCGCGCTCATCGGACCGATGCTTTGTGTTGCCCGCACCTCCACGTTGTCGTCGTCGATCACCTCGACGCCTTCGATGCCCGGCATGCAACTCGACACCTTCTCCGGGTGCTCGAAAAACGACCAGATCGCCTCGGGTGGCTGGTCGACGTCGAACTCCTCGTGCAGCTTCACGCCAAGTCCTTTCCCTCGATCCCAGCCCCGCCTTCGGTTGCGGCGCGAAGGGCCCTGAGTACCCGGCGGACGTAGATGGGGACAAGATGGCGCCGGTATTCGGCCGTCGCCCTGATGTCGTCCGGCGGATCGATCGCCTCGAGGCAGAGCAGGCCGGCCTGCTCCAGGTCGGCCTCGTCGAGCATCGTGCCGGACAACGCCGTCTCGGCCGCCGTGGCGCGGACGGGGGTCTCGGCCACTCCGCCGAGCCCGATGCGAACGTCGTTCCAGGTCCCCGAGGTGGTGCGACTCCCCGCGCAGGCGACGCTGATGACGGCGAAGTCGTTGTGACGCCTGCACATCTCGGCGAAGGCGTGATGACCCGGGCTCTTTGCGAAGCGGACGCTCGTCAGCACCTCGCAGGGTTCGAGGACCGTGGTGTACGAGCCGAGGTAGAGCGTGCTGAGCGGGATGGACCTCGTGCCGGCGGGGCCTGTGACGGACACGATGGCGTCGAGCACGAGGCAGGCGAGCGGGATCTCGCCGGTGGCGTCGCCCTGGCAGAGGCTGCCTCCGATCGTCCCCCTGTTGCGGACCTGGCGGTCGCCGATGTGCGTGACGACGCTGCGAAGCAGCGGGAGGCGCTCGGCGATCTCGACAGCCGTCTCGATCGTCGAGTAACGGACGAGGGCACCGAGGATGGTGTCGTCCCCTGCAACCTCGACGGTGGACAGTCGGCGGAGCCGGTTGATGTCGACGAGGGCGTCCGGCCGGACGAGTCGCATGTTCAGCATCGGGACGAGGCTCTGTCCGCCCGCGAGGATCCGGGCAGAACCCTCGTAGGCCTCGAGCAAGCTGACGGCGTCGTCGACGGACGCCGCCTGGTGGTATCCGAATTGGGAGGGTTTCATCGGGCCATCGGCTCCTCTGGCGGGCGGATTGTATACAGGAATACAATGCCCCGTCGAGGGGGAGGAGTCACAGGTGAGGAAGCCGAGCCTGCACGGCGAGCGCACTGCCGACCTGGTGGCCCGCAGGATCAGCCGGGCCATACTCGGTGGTGAGCTACCGCTCGGTGCACGCCTGCGGGAAGAGAGCCTGGCGGTCACGTACGCCGTGAGCAGGACCCCGATCCGAGAGGCCCTCATCCAACTGAGCGCCACGGGCCTCGTCGAGCTGACGCCGAACCGAGGCGCCACGGTATTGGAGCTCACGCTCGACGACGTGGCCGAGGTGTACCACGTGCGGGGCGTCCTCGAGGGAGAGGCGGCCAGCCTGGCGGCAAAGACGATCACCCCCGAGGTCGTGGCCCTCCTGGAGAAGTCGTGCGAGCAACTCGGGCAACTGCACGACGCCGCCCCCATCGATCAGCTGGCGGCCGACACGGAGTTTCACTACCGCATCGCAGACTCCTCGGGCAACGGGCGCCTGGCGGCGGCGATCCGGCAGGTCTCCGCCATCCCGGAGGCCTACCGCTCCACAATCGCCTATACGAGCGAGGACATGACCGAAGCCGAGCGCCAGCATCGGGCCATCGCCGGCGAGCTGGCGCGCCACCGCTCGGCCAGGGCGGGCAAGTTGATGCGTTTTCACGTTCACTGGGCCGGCGAGCTGGCCGTGCAGCGACTGGCGGTGCGGCTCCCCCGATGAGCCGAGCCCTGGCCGAAAGCGGTCGTCTCCCTGTCGCCGGCGGGCACGACACCGAGTCGATCCACGCCGTCGCCACGGCCCTCGACCTGCTCGACCTCCTCGCCACCGAGCCCGAGCTCGGAGTGGCGGCCATCGGCCGGCGCCTCGGGGTCGCGAAGTCGACCGCCCATCGCATGGTGACGACGCTGTGCGCCAAGGGGTACGTGCAGAAGGTGCCGGAGACGAAGTGCTACCGGCTCGGCTTGCGCATCCACAAGCTGGGCGAGCTCGTCGCCAGTCGCTCACAGCTGCGTGACAAGGCCCTCCCTTTGCTGGAGTCGCTGCGTGCCCAGACGGGGGAGACGGTCCACGTTTCCGTCCCAGAGGCCGGACACATGTTCTACGTGGAGCGACTCGAGAGTTATACGGGTGTGCGTTTCTCGTCGAGGGTCTCCCGCGTGGGCCTCATCCACCTGACGTCGTCGGGCAAAGCTGTGGCCGCATTCAACGAGGAGGTCGCCGGGGCGGCTATAGCCGTGGGCTTCGAGGTGCGGACGCCGCGGACGATCCGGACGAAGGCCGAGTTCCTGAAGTGTCTCGCCGAAACCCGTGAGCGCGGGTATGCCTACTCCATCGAGGAGAGCAAGCTCGGGCTCGCCTCCGTCGCCGCCCCGGTGCTCGATCACACGCGGACGGCCCGGGCGGCCATCTCGGTGGCGGGGTCGGTGCCTCGCCTGACCGGCGACAACCTCGCCCTCACGGCCCGGCGTGTGCAGGCGGCGGCCAACCAGCTCGCCAACATCGAAGCCGTGTGGTGGAACGGGTCCGACTACCGGTGAGCGGCACGAGCCGGCGGGTTTCTTTCTCTGGCGGATAAGTGTTCCGCCTGGCGGAACACTTCGCTTCCAATTCACCCGGCCGTCAGGGAGGATTCATTTGAGGCGAGCGCCAATCCCCACGATGCTCGCAAGACGCAGGCGCTGCTTGAGGACCTGCAGGAACGTGAGGTCTTCGTTGTCAACCGGGTATGTCGTTGCCACCGCCGAGTGCGACCTCGATGACCTCAACCACGTCGGGGGAAAGGCGGTCGGCCTCGGGCGCCTGATCCGGGCTGGCCAGCGGGTGCCGAACTCGTTCGTCGTCTCGTCCGATGCCTACCTGGACTACGCCCGAACCCTCACCCCGGATCTCGAGGGCTCGATGCCCGAGGCGATGGTCAAGGAGATCGCCGCTGGCTACACAGCCCTCTGCGAGGCGCAAGGCACCGCACGGCTCGCCGTGGCCGTGCGATCCAGCGCCACGATCGAGGACTCCACCGAGGCCAGCTGTGCCGGCCAGTTCCGCACATTCCTCGGTGCCACAGGCGCCGAAGAGGTCGTCCGCGAGGTCGAACGCTGCTTCATGTCAGCCTTCGAGCCCCACATCGACGCGTACCGGTCGGAGCGCAACATCGGGGCCGACGACGAGGGTGTGGCCGTCATCGTGCAGGAGCTCGTACGTGCCAGAGCTTCCGGGGTCATGTTCACGCGTCACCCCCGCACCGGCGACCGTTCCCTCGTCGTCATCGAGTCGAGCTACGGGCTGGGCGAGGCCGTCGTCGGTGGCGAGGTCACGCCGGATCTGCTCGAGGTGAACAAGATCACCGGCGACGTCCACGCGCGCATGCTCGGCTCGAAGGCGATCGAGCACGATCTCGCAGCCGACGGCCGCTCGGTGGAGACGCGGGCCGTCGACGAGGAACGCCGTGGCGCCTGGTCGATCAGCGACCCCGAGATCGCAGCCCTCCTCGGCGTGGCGGGCGTCCTGGAGCAGGAGATCGGACGGGGTCTCGACATCGAGTGGGCGATCGGCTCGACCGTGGGGAGCGAAGGAGCGGAGGAGCTGTTCATGCTTCAGGTGCGCCCGATCACCGTGGACCCGAGGCACGCCAACGCCGGCGTCGTCGTCGCCCCGAACGGACGGGTGCACAACCCCATCGACGTCGTGCTCGGACGGCTGGCCCGACGCGACGAGGCGGGTGCTCCCCGTTGAGCTCGACCCGTCTCCTCGCCTCGGCCGAGGATCCCACGGCCGTCGCCGCCATCCGCGACGTCGCCACCGGCGCCCGCACCGTCTCCGAGATCGCCTCCACCGCCCTCGCCCGGGCAGCCGACGTGGAGAGCCAGATCCTCGCCTTCAGCAGCCTGAACGGCGTCTCCGTCGAACGCCGGGCGAAGGAGCTCGACGCCGCCCCGGCGGGCCCGCTTCGCGGCGTCGCCGTCGGCGTGAAGGACGTCATCGACACGGCGGACAGTCCCACCGGCTACGGCTCGCCGCTCTTCTCCGGCCACCAGCCGGCCGTCGATGCCGACGTGGTGGCACGCCTCCGGGCGCTCGGGGCGATTGTCTTCGGGAAGACCGAGTCGACCGAGTTCGCCATGTTCGAGCCGACGCGGACTCGCAACCCGGCCGATGTCACCCGCACGCCGGGCGGGTCCTCGAGCGGTTCGGCGGCGGCGGTGGCGGCCGGGATCGTGCCCATCGCCCTCGGAACACAGACGGCCGGCTCGGTCGTGCGACCCGGGGCCTACTGCGGTGTGTACGCCTTCAAACCCTCGAAGGGCTGGACCTCGACGAAGGGTGTCTGGCTCCTTGCCGAGTCCTTCGATACCCTCGGCCTGTTCGCCCGCACGGCGGCGGATCTGGGCGTCGTCTACCGGGCGCTCCGCTCTCCCGGGTTCACGCAGACCTCCAGGCAACGTCCCGTCACACCGTCGGCTGCCCTGCTGAGGGCGACAGAGTGGGCGGAGGTGCACGACGACGTCCTCTCTGCCCTCGACGAGGTGGCGGCGCACCTGAGCGACTCCGGCTGGAAGGTCGTCGAGATGCGCATGCCGGAGGAGTGGCGGCGGCTGCCCCAGCACCACACCACCGTCATGGCGGTCGAAGTGGCCAAAAACATGCGAGCCGGCCTCGGCGAACGAGTCGAGCTGATCTCCGAGAAGGCACGGCGAATCGTCGCCGATGGTGACGACACCACCGCCGTCTCCTACCTGACGGCGAGGGCGGCAGCAGAGGATGCCCTCGGCGTTCTCCCAGCGCTGGCGGAGACGGTCGACGTCATCCTCGCCCCGAGCGCTCTCGGCGTGGCGCCGATCGGGCTCGCCAACACCGGCGACCCGGTCATGTGCCGGCCCTGGACCCTGCTCGGCCTCCCGGCGTCGAACGTGCCGGCGATCCGCCGGGCCGACGGTTTGCCCGTCGGGGTCCAAGCGGTGAGCACCACCTTCGACGACCTGGCGTTCCTGGACATGCTGGCCTCGATAGAGGCGGCCTGCAGAGAGAGGCAGTGACATGAACTACGACTTCGTCAACGTCTGCCGAGAGGAATTGCGGCTGTGCGGCGTCCACGAGGGGGAGGCGGTGGCCATCCTCAGCTCGGACTCGGCCGACGAGCTCCTGGGTCACGCCGGCGCCTTCATGCAAGCGGCCAAGGAGCTCGGCGCCCTCCCCTACCACGTACGCGTGCCCGCCAAGCGTGGCAAGGGTGCCGCCACCTGGGAGGTGGGCACCACGCCCCTCACCGGCCACGCCCCTGCCATGGCGGCGTTAAAGGAGGCCGACATCGTCATCGACCTCGTCTTCATGCTCTTCTCCAAGGAGCAGCTCGAGATCCAGGCCTCCGGCACACGGATCCTGCTTGCCGTCGAGCCCGTTGACGTCCTCACAAGGCTGCTCCCCGACCAGGCGCTGCGCGAGCGGGTCGAGTTCGCTGGCGAGTTGCTCACGGCCGCCGAGAGCCTTCGCGTCGAGCACGACAATGGGACGAACCTCACCTACCGGCTCGGCCGCTACCCGGTGATCACGGAATACGGCTACACCGACGAGCCCGGCCGCTGGGACCACTGGCCGTCCGGCTTCCTGTTCACCGGCGCCCACGACGACGGGGTCGACGGGACGATAGTGCTCGCCCCGGGCAGCATCATCTACCCCTTCAAGTCCTATGTACGCACGCCCATCCACCTCCGTGTGGAGGCGGGCCGCATCACCGACATCTCCGGTGACCTCGACGCCGATCTGATGCAGGAGTACATGCGCCAGTTCGAGGATCCGGACGGCTTTGCCATCAGCCACATCGGTTGGGGGTTGAACGAGAAGGCGCTCTGGTCGGGGCCTGTCATGGACACGCGGGGCATCGGGCAGGAGGGCCGTTCCTTCTACGGCAACGTGCTGTTCGCGACGGGCCCGAACCAGGAGCTCGGGGGCACGAACGCCTCACCCTGCCACCTCGACATCCCGCTGCACGGCTATTCGCTCTACCTCGACGACCGCCAGATCATCGACCGGGGCGACGTGCTCGTCCCGGAGATGCGCCCACGCAGCTGACGACCGAGGCCATCGCACATCATCCACCGCACAAGTAAAGGGAGGGGACCCATGGAGAACCTGGAGGCGGGTGCGGCAATCGCACCTGGTGAAGGCAGAGACTTCTTCGGCAACATCGAGACCCGGGGGATCGACATGATCCCGGAGGTTGAGCGCCGTTCACGCAACTTCGAGTTGTTCACCGTGTTCTTCGGGCCGCAGTTCGGCTACGGGAACATGCTCTTCGGGGCGCTGGCGATCGGCTTCGGACTCGGCTGGTGGGCGGCCTTTGCGGCCATCACGATCGGATGCGCCATCGGGTCGCTCATCTTCCTCGCCGTCGTGCCCATCAGCCCGAAGACGGGCACCAACACCCAAGTGTCGAGCGGGGGTGCCTTTGGGGTCCGTGGACGGCTGCTCGGCTCGGGAATCACATGGTTCATCGCCATGGGTTTCTTCGTTCTCCTCATCTACACGGCCGGTGAGGCCGTCATCGGCACGTTCAACCGCTGGTGGGGCACGCCCACCGGGTTCGGGGCGCTCTCCCTGGCGATGGCGGCGGTTCTCATCCTCACCTGTGTCGCCGCCGTCCTCGGGCACCGCACGCTCGAGCGGTCCGTGCGGATCGTCACGATCCTGTCGGTCATCACGGGCATCGCACTGTTCGGTGCCTTCGCCGGCAAGTTCCACGCCGTGCACGGGGGCAACTACCTCCTCGGCACCTTCTGGCCGACATGGTTCATCGCCACGACGACGGCTGCCTCGCTCCCCATCTCGTGGGGGCCCTTCGTCGGCGACTATGCCCGCTACCTACCGTCGAACACGTCATCCAGGGCCGCCACGGTCTACGGCTACTTCGGGATCTTTCTCGGGTGCTGGGCGGCGATGATCGCGGCGGCGTTCGCCGCCACCGCCTTCGTCGGTCAGGCGGCCACCAACTTCGCCGGCGGAATCACGGCCGCAGCCCCGACCTGGTTCCTTCTCCCGATGCTGTTGATCCTCGGTCTTGCCTCCAACCTGGCCAGCGCCAGCATGTCCATCTACAACGCCGCCCTCGACATGAGCTCATGGCCCTTCATCCTCCGCCTCAAGCGGTGGCACATCGCCGTCGGGCTGAGCGCCGTGGGCTTCGGCCTCACTTACCTGTTGACGATTGCTACGAACTTCCTCGCGAACTTGACTGCATTCGTGACCATCATGGTCGTGACGGCGACGCCCTGGATGGTCATCGTCGGCATCCACTACCTGAGGTCCCATGGCCGCTATACCGCCGTGGACCTCCATGCCTTCGCCATCCCGGGTGCCAAGGGCCGCTACTGGTACACGGGCGGACTCAACCCGAGCGCCTTCATTGCCTGGGGGGCGGGGGTCACTCTCGGCCTCATGTTCTCCGCCAATGGGTTGTTTACCGGCCCGCTCGTCAACGCCGTAAAGGGGGTCGACATCTCCTGGCTGATGGCTGCCATCAGCGGCGGGGTCATCTACTACGTCCTCACTCTTGTGTGGAGCCCGTCCCGTCACGCGGAGATGGCCGCTGTGCCCGTCCAGGAGATCAGCGCCACGTCATGACCGGCAGCACGCAGTCGGTCTTCTTCACTTCGGATGGGCTGCGGATGCACGCGGCCCGTCACGAAGGCGCGGGAGGGCGCCCGATTGTGGTGGTTCCGGGGATCACGACCCCGGCGTCGGCCTTCGCCTTCGCGGCGCGCCGGTGGGCCAGCTTCGGCGGGGACGTCTTCGTCCTCGACATGCGCGGGAGGGGCCTGTCAGAGCGGGCCGGCTACGGGCGCCACCGGGCGGGCGACTACGCCAGCGACGTGCTCGCGTTGATCGGCGACCAGGGCGTCGAACGGCCCGTGCTCGTTGGCCACTCGCTCGGAGCCCGCGTGGTGGCTGCGGCTAGGGCGCGCTGGCCGGGATCCTCGGGGGGCGTCGTCGCCATCGACCCGCCCATGTCCGGCCCGGGCCGGCGACCTTACCCGACCGGGCTC
>DASPSK010000349.1:0-9098 GCA_035623975.1 Acidimicrobiales bacterium
GCCCCCGGCGGGAAGGAGGAAGACGGTCTCGGAGAGGTTGAGCTCGCGGGCGATCCGCTGCATCTCCTCCTCGGAGAGCCCGCGGCCGTCGGCGAAGACGGCGAGCTGGTTGCCCTCGAGTGGGTTGGAGGTGAAAACGTCGAGGATGGTGTACTCGATGGTGCCGCCCTCGGCCACGGCGCCCTCCGGGCCGGCGTCGGCGAACAGCTGCCCTTCAGTGCTCACGCCCTGCAACGCTACTGACAAAGGGCGGGCGTGGCTCAGGTTTTGCCGGCAAAGCGCCCACGTCCGAAAGGCCCGCCGGTACAATGCGGACCGGCGTAGGGAGACGATGTGACAGTCAGCACCGAAGCGGCAAAGACGCGACCGGTCGAGCCGATCGACCAGATTGTGATCCGCTTTGCAGGCGATTCCGGTGACGGAATACAGGTGACGGGCGATCAGTTCACGAACGAGAGCGCCATCTTCGGCAACGACCTCTCGACCCTGCCCAACTTCCCGGCCGAGATCCGCGCCCCCGCCGGCACGTTGGCGGGTGTGTCCGCCTTCCAGGTGCACATCTCCGACCACGAGATCCTCACGCCTGGCGACGCCCCGAACGTGCTCGTGGCGATGAACCCGGCGGCCCTGCGCGCCAACGTCGCCGACGTCCCCATCGGCGGCATCGTCATCGTCAACTCGGACGCCTTCGACGAGCGTGCCCTCGAGAAGGCGGGGTATCCCGCCAACCCGTTGGAGGACGGCTCGCTCTCGGGCTATCGCGTCTACGAGGTGCCGATGACCAGCTTGACGCTGGCGGCTTGCGAGCCGACCGGGGCGCGACCCCGCGACGCCGAGCGGAGCAAGAACTTCTTCGCCCTCGGCCTCGTGGCCTGGATGTACCAGCGGCCGACGGAGACGACGGTCAAGTGGATCGCCGAGCGTTACGGTCGCAGCACCGTCGTTGTCGAGGCGAACACGCTGGCCTTTAGGGCCGGTTACCACTTCGGCGAGACGGCCGAGCTCTTCGAGTCGGCCTACGAGATTCACGCCGCCGCCCACGAGCCCGGCCGCTACAGGAACGTCACCGGCAACACCGCCCTCGCCTGGGGGTTGCTGGCGGCGTCCCAGCTCGGCAAGGTGCCTCTCTTCCTCGGCTCCTACCCGATCACGCCCGCCTCCGACATCTTGCACGAGCTCTCCAAGCACAAGAACTTCGGCGTCCGCACCTTGCAGGCCGAGGACGAGATCGCCGGCATCGGCGCCGCCCTCGGCGCCGCCTACGGCGGGGCCCTCGGCGTCACGACGACGAGCGGGCCGGGCGTCGACCTGAAGGCGGAGACGGTCGGCCTCGCCGTCTCCTTGGAGCTCCCCCTCCTCATCGTCGACATCCAGCGGGGAGGTCCCTCGACCGGCCTTCCGACGAAGACGGAGCAGTCCGACCTCCTCCACGTCATGTTCGGCCGCCACGGCGAAGCCCCCGTTCCCATCGTGGCCGCCAGGACGCCCTCGCACTGCTTCGATGCCGCCATCGAGGCCGTGCGGATCGCCCTCAAGTACCGCACACCGGTGTACCTGCTCTCGGACGGCTACCTGGCCAACGGCTCCGAGCCGTGGAGGCTGCCGGCGATCGAGGATCTGCCCGACATCTCGACGAGCTTCGCCACGGAACCGAACGAGGAGGTGGGAGACGGCGGGGAGGGTTTCTTGCCGTACCTGCGGGATCCCGAGACCCTGGCTCGTCCCTGGGCCGTCCCGGGCACCCCGGGCCTGGAGCATCGCATCGGCGGCCTCGAGAAGGAGGACGTCACCGGCAACGTCTCCTACGACCCGGTGAACCACGAGAAGATGGTCCATCTGCGGGCGGCCAAGATCGCCGGCATCGCCAAGGACATCCCCCTGCTCGAGTGCGACGACCCGACGGGCGACGCTGAGGTGCTCGTGTTGTCATGGGGCTCCACGTACGCGGCCGCCCTTGCCGGCGTGCGCCGCGTGCGCAAAGCCGGGGGCCGCGTGGCCCAGGCGCACCTTGTGCACCTCAACCCTTTCCCGTCCAACCTGGGCGAGATCGTGCGGCGATACGCCCGCCTGCTCATCCCCGAAGCCAACCTCGGCCAGCTCGCCAAACTCGTCCGAGCCGAATTTCTCGTCGATGCCCGCTCGCTCTCGAACATGCGGGGAGCTCCCTTCCACGTCGCCGAGGTGCAAGCGGCCATCAGCGGGCTCCTCGACGAGGTGGCGGCGGAGGCGAAGGCGCCCGGGACCGGGCAGGCGAAGGCGCCCAACAAGGGAGTGGCATGACCGAGGTGGCAGTGCCCGTCACGACCCGCAAGGACTGGATGAGCGACCAGGACGTGCGTTGGTGCCCCGGCTGCGGCGACTACTCGATCCTGGCGGCCGTGCAGTTGCTCCTCCCCGAGCTCGGAGTGCGGCGGGAGAACACCGTCTTCGTGTCCGGCATCGGCTGCGCCGCCCGCTTCCCGTACTACATGAACACCTACGGGATGCACTCGATCCACGGGCGGGCGCCGGCGGTCGCCACCGGCCTCGCCGTCACGCGGCCGGATCTCGACGTCTGGGTCGTGACCGGAGACGGGGACGCCCTCTCCATCGGGGGCAACCACCTCGTGCACTGCCTCCGGCGCAACGTCAACTTGACGATCCTGTTGTTCAACAACCAGATCTACGGCCTCACGAAGGGGCAGTACTCTCCGACGTCCGAAGTCGGCAAGGTGACGAAGTCGACCCCGTTCGGGTCGCTCGACACGCCCTTCAACCCGATCAGCCTCGCCCTCGGGGCGGAGGCGACGTTCGTCGCCCGCACCCACGACATGGACCGCAAGCACATGATGGAGGTCTTCCAGCGGGCGCACGACCACAACGGCGCCGCCTTCGTCGAGGTCTTCCAGAACTGCAACGTCTTCAACGACGGGGCCTTCGAGCAGGTGACCGGGAAGGCGCACCGGGACGAGATGCTCATCGAGCTCCACCATGGCGAGCCGATCCGTTTCGGCGTCGACGGGCACCGGGGCGTCGTCATGGAGGCGCAGGGCAACCTCCGTCTCGTCGAGGTGGCAGACGTGGGCGAGGCCGCCCTGCTCGTGCACGACGAGAAGCGCGACGATCCCGGCCTCGCCTTTGCGCTCTCCCGCCTCTCCCGCGGGCCCTACGAGCCGACGCCGATCGGGGTCTTTCGTGCAGTCGAGCGGCCCGACTACGGATCCCTTGTCGATGCCCAGCTGCTCGAAGCCCAGGCGCGCAAGGGTCCGGGCGACCTGGAAGCGCTCCTGGCATCCGGCACGACTTGGACGGTCGAGTAAGGCCGAAGCGGTTCGGGCCGCCGCCGCCAGGCCGTCGCCGCCCGCCGCTACCGATGGACCTGGGCCGCCCGGCCGGGATCGAGCTCCCGGAACACCATCCCGGTGCGGGGCTTCGGGTGGAAGAACGTGGTTTTCGGGGGCATGCGGTGGTCGCCGCGGGCGGTGCGGGCGATCTGCGAGATCGAAACCGGCCGTAGCAGCACGGCGGCATCGACGTCCTCCGACAGGACGGCATTGCCGGCCAGCACGGCGCCGTGCTGATAGTGCACGTCGGAGATGCCGAGGTCGTCGAGCACATAGGCGAGGCGGCTCGAGTCGAGGTCGTCGGGCACGTGCGCGAGCAGCTCGGGTCGCGGCTCCAGCAGCCAGGCACCGTCTTCGGTGATGAGGCCGAGGGCGCCCACCGACGCCATCGTGTCGACGAGCTCGATGGGATCGCGCGGCCCGGCTGCGACCTCGAAATGACGGCTGAGCAACCGCGGCAGGCTGGCGGCGTCGACGCCCTTCAGCAGCCGGTGGATCCCTTGCACGGCAAGCTGGTCCTCGACGAGCTCGACGACGAGGGAGAGGATGAGGTCGGCGCCGGTGCCCTCGGGCTGCTCGGACCAGTGCGTGCAGGCGGTCTCGTAGCGGTGGTGCCCATCGGCGATGAGCACGGGGGCGGCGGCCACGACCGACGAGATCGCCTCGACGGCGGCGGCATCGGTCACCGTCCAGCGCTCGTGCACGACCCCTTCGGAGTCGGTGGCGGTCCAGGGCGCCCCCGCCGAGGCGATGGCGGCCTCGCAGGCGGCGGACAGCCCGCTCCCGACGGCGAGCCCCCAGATCGGCGAGACGTTCGTGCCCGTGGCACGCAGCAACGACAGCCTGTCTGACTTGTCCTTCGGGGTCGTCTGCTCATGCGGGAGGACGTCGCCGCGGTGCGCCGGGTCGAGGCCGAGGGCCCCGAGGGCGCCGATCGTGCGCCGGGTGGAACCGTCCTCGACGGTGAAGGTCATGCGGTACACGTAGAAACCCGCCTCCTCTGCCACCGCGACCACCCCCTCCCGGTGCCAGTGCTCGAAGGTGGCAGCGGCGTTCTCGTAGGGGTCAAGGCCGGCTTCGGGGTAGCGGACGGGAAGCTCGATCTCGATGGCGTTGTACGGGCTGCGGGCCGCCAGGGCGGCTCGGTCCGAAGGGCTGACGACGTCGTAGGGCGGGGCGATGACGTCGTCAGCCACGACCTTGGCGGGGTCGTAGGTCGTGCCGCGAAAAGCCTCGAAACGTGCCATCGCCCATGAGTAGCACATTCCCCGTTGCGGCCTTCGTCGACGTGCCAGCATCTGTCCATGACCTGGGTCCTCGACTGTGACGGTGTCATCTGGCTGGCCGAGGAGCCGATCCCGGGAGCGGCCGATGCCGTCTCCGACTTGCGGGCGTGGGGGGAGCGGGTCGTGTTCATCACGAACAACTCATTTCCGGCCCGCGCCGACCATCTCGCCAAGCTGGCGCGCATGGGCATGGCGACGGCCGACGAGGACCTCATCACCTCCGCCGGGGCGGTCGCCACCCTCCTCGAGCCTGGCGAGCGGGCGCTCGTGCTCGGCGGCCCCGGGCTCTTCGAGGCGCTCGGCGCCCGCCAGATCGAGGCGATCGAGCCGGGGACGAGGCAACGGGAGGGGGCGATCAACGCCGTCGTGGTGGGTTTCGATCTGAAGTTCGACTTCGCCAGGCTGGCGGCGGCCTTGACGGCGCTGCGCGCCGGCGCCCGCCTCATCGCCAGCAACGACGACGCCACGTTCCCGACATCTGCGGGCCTCCTGCCCGGTGCGGGGTCGTTCGTCGCCGCCGTCGCCCGCGCCGGCGGTGTCGAGCCCACCATTGCCGGCAAGCCCTACCCGGCCATGGTCGAGCTCGTGCGCAACCGCGTGGGAACCGTCGACGTCGTCGTGGGCGACCGGCCCTCGACCGACGGCGAGCTCGCCGCACGCCTCGGAGCCACCTTCGCCCTCGTGCTCACCGGCGTCACCCCTCCCGGCCACGGTCCGGTGACGCCACCGCCCTCGATCGAGGCGGCCGATCTCGCGAGTCTCGTCGACCTCGTGCTCGCGGAGCGCTAACTCTGGGCCGCATTAGCTTGCGCTTGCAAGCAGTCCTGCTCAGGCGTATTATGAATATATGGCCAAACAGAATCCGATCGATCGTTATGTAACTGTCGGCATGGACTTCACCCGGATCACCCGCAAGCGCGCTGAGTCCCTCGTCAAGGACCTCGTCAAGGAAGGCGCCGTCGGACGCGAGCACGCCAATGACTGGGTGGAGGATCTCGTCGCCCGCAGCCGCCGGAGCGCCGAGCGGTTGTCGGAGGCCGTCGCCAAGGAAGTCAAACGCCAGGTCGAGCAACTCGGTCTCGTCAACTCCGACGACGTCGCCAAGATCGTGGACCGCGTGCTCGGCGCCGCCCGCAATGCCGGCGAGCAGACGATGCGCAACATGAACAGGCGCGCCGAGCATGCCCGCCGTGTCGGCGAGGGCGAGGTGAGTCGGGCGCGCAAGGAGGCGGAGTCGGTCTTCACGACCGCCGTGGAGCGCGTGCAGCCCACCAGGCCGCCGGTTGCCCCGGTCGCGAAGTCGCCCGCCCCGGCGCGAAAGACCGCCGCCAAGAAGGCTCCGGTGAAGCGTGCCGCCGCCAAGCGGGCTCCCGCCAAGAAGGCGGCCGCGGCCGGAGCGACCAAGGCCCCGGTCCGCAAGGCCCCGGCCAAGAAGGCCGCGGCGACGAAGGCCCCCGCCCGCAAAGCTCCGGTCAAGAAGGCGGTTGCGAAGCGAGCAGCCGCGGTTCCGACGACCTAGCTCCTCTCCTCGTAGCTCCTCGCCTCGCTTCCGGCGCGGTGCGCGCCGTCCGCGCGGGCTGAGGTACTGGCAGCGGGCCCCTCGACCCGCGAGGATGAACCGGTGAGCTCTGTGCTCTTTCTCGTCCACCCGGACCGGCCCGCCGCCAAGGAGCTCGCCGGTGTGGCCCGTGCCTTCTGGGAGGCGCACGGCTATGAGGTAGCCGACGCCGGGGAGGCCGAACCCGCCTCCGGTAAGGGCGAGCACGAGTTCGCCATCAGCTTCGGAGGCGACGGGACGATGTTGCGAACCTTGCAGCTCGCCCGCCCGGATCGCATTCCGGTCCTCGGCATCAACCTCGGCCACATGGGCTACCTCGCCGAGGTCGAGCCTCTCGGCATGCAGCGAGCCTTCGATCGCCTGCTGGCGGGCGACTACCGCGTCGAGGAGCGGGTGGCGCTCGAGGTGGCCGTCCACCGAGCTGACGGCACGGGCCGCGTGCTGCACTCCTCGGCCATCAACGAGGCCATCGTCGAACGCAACGCCCCCGGCCACACGATCCGGGTAGCCGTCGACATCGCCGGCGTGCGGTTCCTCACCTATGTGGCCGACGGACTGCTCGTGTGCACGCCGACGGGGTCGACGGCGTACAACCTCTCGGCTCGCGGGCCCGTCCTCTCGCCCAACATGCGCTCGCTCGTGCTGACGGCGGTGGCGCCTCATCTCATCTTCGACCGGTCCCTCGTGCTCGGGCTCGACGAGCCGGTCACGCTCACGCTCATGGAGGGCCGGCCGGCGACCCTCGTGCTTGATGGCTCGCACAGCGAGCCGATCGCCGAGGGGGACGCCGTCGTGTGCTCGGCGGCCGAGGTGGACGCGCGTTTCGTCACCTTCGGGGACGTCGACTTTCACGCCGTGCTCCGCTCCCGTTTCTCCCTCGCGGACGGTTGAGGTCGATGCTCGTCGAGATCCACGTGAGGGATCTTGGAGTCATCGAGGATCTCGACCTGCTGCTCGGGCCCGGCATGACGGCCCTCACGGGCGAGACGGGTGCGGGCAAGACCCTCGTCGTCGAGGCGCTCGAGCTGCTCGTGGGCGGCCGGGCGGACGCCGCCCTCGTGCGGAGCGGAGCCGAGTCCGCTGTCGTCGAGGGCCGATTCGTCAGCTCGCCGGCGGAGGCATCCGCCCGCGCCGACGGTGAGGACGAGGTCATAGTCCGACGAGAGATTCCGGCGAACGGGCGCTCGCGGGCCTACATCAACGGCCGCATGGCCACCGTGGCCGCCCTCGAGTTCCTCGGTTCGAGCCTCGTCGACCTCCATGGACAGCATGCCCATCAGTCACTTCTGCACCCACAGGCTCAGCGGGAGTCGCTCGACCGCTTCGGGCACCTCAGCACGGCCGAAGCCGACGCCGCCCGGGCACGCCTCGCCGAGCTCGACGAGCGGCTGGAACGCCTGGGCGGGGACGCCCGCGAGCTCGCCCGCGAGACCGATCTGCTCCGCTTCCAGATCGCCGAGATCGAGGCAGCCCATCTCGTCGACCCGGAGGAGGAGTCCCGCCTGGAGGCCGAGGAGGCCGTGCTGTCGGCGGCCGAGGGCCTCCGCCTCGCCGCCGAGACGGCTCGAGGCCTCTTGAACGAGCCCGAGGGCGCGAGCGGCGCCGGGCCGGACGGCTCGGGCGCCACCGAGCTGCTCGGCTTGGCGGCCGCCGAGCTCGTCGTGCACGATGCGCTGCGCGACCTCGGGGAGCGCTTGCGCACGGCGCTCGCCGAGGTGAGCGATGTCGCCGACGACCTCCGTCACCGGGCGGAGGGTTTCGAGGCGGACCCGGAACGGCTTGCCGAGGTTCAGGGGCGGCGCCGGCGCCTCTCCGACCTGCGTCGCAAGTACGGCGACCAGCTGGCCGATGTGATCGCCTTCCGGGCGCGGGCGGCGGAGCGTCTCGCCGACCTCGAGTCGAGCGACCAGCGGCGGGCGGAACTGGGCGCCGAGCGGGAGCGGGCGCTGGCCGAGCTCGGCGCCGCCGACAAGCGCCTCGGCGACGCCCGCCGGGCGGCTGCTCCGCAGCTGGCGGCCGCGGTCGCTTCCCACTTCGGCGCGCTCGCCCTCGGGCGGGGGCGCCTCGAGGTGAAGGTCGGTCCGGGGCGCGGCGACGAGGTCAGCTGGCTCTTCGGGGCGAACCCGGGGGAGCCGGCTCTCGCCCTCGAGAAGGTCGCCTCCGGCGGTGAGCTGGCGCGCCTCATGCTGGCCACCCGCCTCGTCCTCAGCCAGGCGCCGCCCACCCTCGTGTTCGACGAGGTGGACGCCGGCGTCGGAGGCGAAGCGGCCCTCGCCGTCGGCCGGGCGCTCCACGAGCTCGCCGTCGCCGGGCATCAGGTGCTCGTCGTCACACACCTCGCCCAGGTGGCGGCGTTCGCCGACGACCAGGTGGCGGTGACGAAGGAAGAGCGCGGGGGCAGGACGCTGGCGGCTGCCCGCCCGGTCGAGTCGGAGGATCGCCTCGTGGAGCTCTCGCGGATGCTTTCGGGCCAGCCGGGCTCGGCGACCGCCCGCCAGCACGCCGAGGAGCTCCTCGGCCTCGCCGAGGGTCGGGCCTGAGGGGACTGGAGGCCGCTTGGCCGGGTTTTCTGGGCGGAGAGCCCCGGCACAGCTCGAACTGGAGAGTGGAGGGGACGCATGTGTCCCCAAGTCGCTCCAGAATGCGCCAGCGGGCCTCCCGGTGGCTCAACTGGAGAGTGGAGGGGACGCATGTGTCCCCAACTCACTCCAGAATGCGCCAGCGGGCCTCCCGGGCCGGCTCGCCGAAGTTCCGCCGGCGCCGGTCAGATGTGGCTGTCGTGACCTTTCCAGTAGGGCGCCCGCAGGTCGCGCTTGAGGGGCTTCATCGCCCCCGAGAGGGGCAACGGGTCGGTGCGGAACTCCACTGATTTCGGCACCTTGTAGCGAGCGACGCTCTGGCGGGCATGCTCCTGGATCTCCTCGACCGTCA
>DASPSK010000350.1:0-4927 GCA_035623975.1 Acidimicrobiales bacterium
TCAACGCCCCGCCCTCTAAGCCTGCGCCTTGGCCTGGGACGTCTGAGAAAGTGGGCCTGGTCCCGTCCCGATTCGACATGCCGACGTCTCGAACGCGGACGCTGCGTCGCGTGGCTCCATTCGGGATACTCGCCCTTGCCCTCCTCGCCGTAGCGATCCTCGCCGTGAGCCTGAGCGGGATTTCACGGTCGCCTCGCCTGGCGTCGGCCGGCGCGCGACCAGGCACGCGGGCTGGAGTCAGCAGGCCCCACACCTCCGTGGTCACCACGTCGCCCCTGAACCACCCGCGCATCTCAGGTCCCAGGCCTGCCCCGACCGCGCCCTCTACAACCGCGCCGGCGATGGCAAGCACGACAACAACGACGCCGACGGCAACGACCACGGCGACAACGACCACGACCAGCGTTCCCGCTAGCGATATCAAGGGCTCGGGCCCGCAGCTCTCTTCGATCACTCCTTGGCAGAGCTCCCCCGGTGCGGTTGTCACCGTTCATGGCACGAACCTGTACAGCTCGAACGGCGTCGTCTTGGCGCGTTTCGACGGGCAACCGACGCGGACGGTCTGCCCGACGCAAACATCCTGCAAAGTCACCGTGCCGCCTCTTCCGGGCTCTCCATCGAGTGCGCGGGTGACGATCACGACGGCGGCCGGCACCTCGAACGCCCTTGTCTTCGTGTACGCCTGACCCGCCCTCGACGGGCGGCTGGCGGGGCACGCTCTCGTGGGCGGCGCGGATCTGAATGCGGGCTGCGACCCTGCAGGCCCGGAGCGGTCACGCGCCCCGAGCGTTTGCGCTGAGCGCGCGGAACGGCTGGTGGTACCTCGTCACGGCGGATCTGAATGCGGGCCGCGACCCTGCAGGCCCCGAGCGGTCGCGCTGAGCGCGCGGAACGGCTGGTGGCACCTCGTCACGGCGGATCTGAGCGCCGGCCGCGACCGCAGGGCCGCCCCGAGCGGTCGCGCTGAGCGCGCGGAAGCAGAACGGGAAGGCGTGAGGCACGCCCGACGAGAGATCGAGACACGGGGTCCGAGCTGCCTCAGTGGGCGGTCGCATACCTTTCGTGCAGCTCCTGCCAGCGTGCATGCGGAAAGGGCCAGGTCGGAAAGCCGGCCAGCGACGTCGCCAACAGCGCCAGATGCACGTGCCAGGCGGCCAGGGTGCCGGCCTCGTTCCAGTGCCCGCGCAGCGTATGGGTGAACAGCAGGATGCAGCGATCGCCTGCAGGAATGAGCTGCCACTTGACGACCCCATCCGGTTCACCGGGACTCGTCCAGGTGTACTCGAGCATCTTGGGAGCATCAATGCGCGTGACCGTGCCTGTGACCACGTAGCCCTCCGGGGTGTCGAGGCGCAGCTCGACGTGCCCACCCTCGACCGCATCGATCGCCACGTCGGCCAGCCAATGGCGCAGGCGCTCGGGCCTGGTGAGGGAATCCCAGACCTCTTCCACAGGTGCGTTCAGCACCCGCTCGAACCGCAGCTGTGCGGTCTCGCCGTCGCGCCTCAGGGTTCCGTCGCTTCCGAACTCGTCGCGATAGCGCTCAAGGTACTCATACCACCGCTGGTCGCTGCTCGTCGTTCCGGCGAGCAGCGCCACGAGGGAGTCGAAGCAAACGCTCCATCCAGCTGCGAAACGTGGGGCGCTGGCGCGGCCCTCGAAACTGTGGGTGAAGACGAGCACGCATCCAAGTTCGTCGGGAGTGAGCTCGAAGCGCAGGAGGTCTTCGCCCCATGTGAACGCAAGCAACCGACCCGGGTCGAGCTCGACGATCGTGCCATCGGTCGGCAGCAGGTCCGGGTCGACATCGAATCCGGCGTCCGTGAAGCCCATTTTGCCGCCCAGCCTGAGGTCCATCTCGACCTCACCCGGAAACCAATGGGCGAGCTCGGACGGATCGGTCACGGCCCGCCAGACGCGCTCCGCCGAGTACCCGAGGTGCCGGTCGAACCGCAGCACATAACGGCCTTCTTGGCGCAGCAACGATCCGTCCACGGCTCAGTCCATTCAATCCTTACGGTCGAGGTGGGCTTCGAGGGCGTCGAGTCGTCCTGACCAGAAGCGCCGATAGGGCTCGAGCCAGGCGTCTACCTCGGCGAGCGGCTCGGGCCGTAGCTGGTACAGGCGGCGTTGGGCGTCAACCCGGACGTCCACAAGTCCAGCGTCCCGCAGTACGCGCAGGTGCTTGGAGACGCCCGGCTGGCTCAAGCGCAGGTCCTCTACAAGCTCGCCGACCGACCGCTCCTGCTCTCGCAGCAAGTCAAGGATCCGTCGACGAGACGGCTCGGCCAGCACGGCAAAGGTCACCCGACGAGTATGCCATCACGGTTATATGTCTGTCAAGAAATATACAGGTGGCGGGTGAAGGGGGTCAGCCTCGCCACGTGCGCGCCGAGCTGACGGGCGCGGCCCGGCGGGCGCGGCTCGACTGGCTCGACTGGCCCGACCGGCCCGCCTGGTGCGCAGTTCGGTCGAACCCCGGACGCCGGCGCCCTCAGGCACGTCCAGCTCATCAGATCGTCGCCGGCGGAGGGCTTGTTCTTTCCGGCCCCAAGGACCAGCGCGTCCCTCCGGTGCCGAGCTTGGACTTCAAGCCCAGATGGCCAGGCCGGTCACGAGGTCGAAGAACTGCAGGCGGTCTGTTTTGACCATGAAACGGAATGGCTGACCGAGCTTCGCCGTCACACGAGGATCGACCCGGGCGACGCCGGTGCCGAGCGAGCTGAAATCTCCGGCCTCCTCGTCGCCGGCATCGTCCCCGCTTCCTGTGTCCTCCGGGCGGACGGGCCGTGCATCGATCTTGAAGTGAATCTGCAGCTCCGATCCGAGCGCCTCGATGAGGTCCACTTCACCCTCGAGGCAGGCACCGTTGAAACCGGCCGGGGCTGCCGGCAGGTCCTCGGGGCGGACGCCCACCACGATCCTTCTCCCGCCGAAGGCCCGCAGGCGCGGGTGCAGTGCGAGCACCGACTCGGGCATCTGTAGGCTCTGGTTACCGAGTCGTACCGCGGCGGCGTCCGGTGCGAGATCGCCCTCGAACAGGTTCATCGCCGGGGATCCGATGAAGGCGGCGACGAAAAGGTTGACGGGACGATCGTAGAGGACTTGGGGCTCCTCGCACGCCTGCAGGGCGCCGGCGCGCATCACGGCGACCCGCTCGCCCATGGTCATGGCCTCGGTCTGATCGTGGGTGACGTAGAGGGTCGCCACCCCGAGACGGTGCTGGATGCGCGCCACCTCAGCACGCATCTGGACGCGCAGCTTGGCGTCGAGATTGGAGAGCGGCTCGTCCATGAGGAAGGCGCTCGGCTCGCGCACGATCGCTCGTCCCATCGCCACCCGCTGGCGTTGACCTCCGGACAGCTGGCCTGGTTTGCGGTCCAACCACTCCGTCAGCCCGAGGACGTGTGCGGCGGCCGCGACCCTCTTCTTCACCTCGCCCTTGGGGACCTTGCGCAGCTTGAGCGCATAGCCGATGTTCTGAGCGACGGTCATGTGAGGGTAGAGGGCGTAATTCTGGAACACCATGGCGATGTCGCGATCCCTGCTGGCGACGTCGTTCACGACCCGGTCGCCGATGCGGATCGTCCCCGACGTCACGTCCTCCAGCCCGGCGATCATGCGCAGGACCGTCGTCTTTCCGCAGCCCGAAGGCCCCACGAGGACCATGAACTCGCCCTCGGCGATGGAGAGGTCGAGCTCGTGCACGGCCTCGAACCCGTTCGGGTAGACCTTCGTCACGTTCTCGAGCGTGATGGGTGCCATGTCCCTCAGATCCTTGCCGACGGGCCCGTCAGGCCATGAGCAGCGTGTCCGGGCCGCCTGAGCCGGAGCACCGACCATCCCGCCGCCAGCGGCAGCTCGACCTCGACCGCCCGCCCCTCGCGGTGGTCGACCACCTGGGAGCTGAGAGGTGTGAAGCGGTCTCCGGAGGCACCGAGGACCGCCGCCGTCACCGACCACTGCTCCGGACGCTCGAGGAGAACCTGCACCCTGACCGAGCGGCAGCGACCCGCCGCCGTCGGCTCTGACCAGAGGCCGTTGGCGCTGCCGGTCAGATCGACGACCCCGACGGCGACCCATCCATCGTGGCGCGCCACCCGTGCGAACAACGCCTGACCGAGCGGCTCGGGGTACACCGGAGCCGCTCCGGTCAGCACGACGGCGCCGTTCTCGTCACCCACCTCGTTCCAGCTCGTGTCCTCGCCTTCTGAGAAGAGATCGCGGCAGCGGAGCGCGAAGCGTCGCCAGCGCAGCACCGTGGCCGCCTCATCCCTGCTGAGAGTCTCGTAGTTCGGGTAGTACGGGTCGCGCAGCACCCCATCTCGGTCACCGAAGACGAGCAGGCTGGCACCGAGCGATGTCACGATGGCTTCGGTGCATGTGACCGTACGCAGCGCCGCCGGCCGGTCGTTCGCCCAGACCGGTGGGTAGCAGGCGATCGCCCCGCGCCCACCTGGTGCCCCCGGACGTGGGTCGCTGCGGTCGAGAAGTCCTTCGAGATGGCGCCAGGCGTTGTTGGGCGGCCACGCCTCCACGTAGCGGAACCCCCATCCGTCTGGGAGCTGGAGGCGCGCCGGCACACCGTTCACCTGGTTGAAGCTCATGAGCTCGGCAGGACGGGCCGCCCGCACGGCGCCGAGGAACGCCGAGTACGCCGCCCGCATGTCGACACCGGCACCGCTGGCATCGAGGGCAGCCCGCGGGTACCCGTAGCTGTCGAGGTGGAAGCCGTCGAACCCGATCTGGTCGGCGGCCTCCCCGTACAGAGTGGACCAGTACCGCTGCCACTCGAAGTTGCCCGGGTCGGCGATGGCGAGCAGTTCTCCGAGGTGCTCCGGTTGGCCATCGCCCCGGTAGAGCAGCAGCTCCGGGCAGTTGGCGGCAAAGGTGGGATCGCAGGCATAGACCGGCGCATAGGCCTCGG